>JAKAGF010000169.1 GCA_021825805.1 Nitrospirota bacterium | reverse complement strand
ATATATCAGGACATTTGCAGAACATCTCAGGCCGGATGACCAGCTCTTCCTCCTTCCCATATACTATGCGGGGGGAACTGCGGCAAAAGATATATCGAGCGAGGATATCGCAGCAGGCGTGCGCGCCTCGGGCGGACGGGCCAGGGTGGTATCAAGGGAAGAACTGTCGGTTACGCCTCCCGGCCGGAATGTCTATGTTGTCTTCGGGGCGCGTGATGACACCCTGTCCGGACTTGCCGAGACGATTGCCTCCAGACTGCTCCTGCGATGAATTCATAATCCGCTACACTTTCCTGCGGAAAAAAATCTTGACAAATATTATGCGTTCTGATAAAAGATATACGCAGGGGGGGCTTGTGAAATATTATTGGGCGCTTTTTTTTGTTGTTGTCTTGTCCGTATCAGCCGCAGCCGAGACCGCGTATGACCGTTATGTCTCGGCGGGCAGATCCAGTCTTGACCAAAAGGACTACAGCGCGGCCGAGGAGTCCTTCAGGGCCGCATTAAAGGAAAAACCGGACGATTACGACGCGACGCTCTATCTTGGCATAACTCTCAGCAGGAAAGGCGTGAAAGAGGGCGAGAGTGTGCTGAAGAAGGCCCTTCTCATGGATCCCGCTGACCCGCGGCCAAACCTCCAGCTCGGCGTCTATTACCTGAACAAACGCGTATATCCCGAGGCGAAAGACTATTTTGAGAATACCATCGAACTTGCGCCTGCCGGCGAGTATTCGGCTGAGGCAAGGAACTACCTTCAGAGTATCGGAAAGAGGGAATCCCGGCCATGGAGACTGGATGCAGCCCTGGGTATCCAGTACGACAGCAATGTCATACTCGGCGCCGATAATGTGCCCCTTCCAGGGGGAATATCGAGGAAATCCGACTGGAGCGCGCTGGCGTATTTCAAGGGCCAGTATGATGTTATTTCCGCAAGGAAGTTCAAGGGAACGCTGAGCTACAGCCTGTACCAGAGCCTTCACGCAAAGCTGTCCGACTTTAACATAACCACACAGGCCGCGGGTTTCGATGCTGTCTACGAACTCTCTTCGAGGTTTTCACTGAAAGGGAACTATACGTTTGAATACGTGCACGTGGGCGGCAAGGGTTATGACTACGCCCACACGGTTACGCCCGCAATCGTGGCGAACGAGGGAAGGGGCTTTGCCACCGCGGTCTATTACAGCTACGGCAAGTCCCATTTCATGGATGACGAGATGTTCCTCGGCAACTCCGACAGGACGGGGTCTCATAATCTTATCGGGATCACCCAATATCTGCCGCTGGGCGGAGCAGGGGAGGCGCGGGTGGGCTATGCCCATGACAGGGATTCCACCAGGAAGGATTTTTGGGCCTACAGGGGAAACAAGGGCTTTGCGGATCTGGCAATCAGACCTATCGAGGGTCTCGTCGCGGACCTTTACGGAGAATATTACGATAAAAACTATATAGGGATAAACTCTTCGATATCGGGAAATGCGCGGCATGACAGGGTATACACCTACTCCCTGACCCTGACTAAGAAACTCTCTGACAGGTTCAGCATAGTCCTTGGACAGTTGTTTGTCCGCAATAAATCCAACATCGATGTCTTTGATTACAAGAGGGCGATAACAAGTGTATTCCTTACGGCGAGGTTTTAAGATGAGCAGGATATGGCTGATCGTTCTTGTCATTGGTTTTTGCGCGCTTGCGGCAGCGGCCTATGCCGCGGAGGACGTCGGCGCTGTTGTGGCGCTCAGGGGCAGCGCTCTTATCGAGCGTGACGCCAAGGTTATCGAGGCGAAGCTGAAGGACGGAATACTGCTGAAGGACGGAGTCGAAACGAAGGAGAGGTCAAAGGCCAAGATGCTCTTCATTGACGACAGCGTCCTTACCCTGGGCGAGAAATCGAAGGTCAAGATCCGGGAGTTCCTTTACAGGAAGGACAAGGGAGGGAAGTCGATCTTCAACCTCATAGACGGAAAGATGAGGTCAGTGGTGGGCAAGTCGGAATTTGAAATCCACACGCCCACCGCGGTAGCCGCGGCGAGGGGCACGGTCATTGACTTTGAGACAGGCGAGATGGACGGAAAGGCATTTACGACGATCACCTGCCATGAGGGAGAGGTTGACATCAGGAATATTGATCCTGCGATAACGGGAAAGGTCACCCTGCGTGCAGGCATGACGATAAAGGTGACGGCTGGACATCCGCTGCCGTCTCCCAAACCCGCGGCAACACTGAAGGCGACAGGGGCTGTTGCATCCGCCGCAACCGCTGACGCGACGTCGTCGGCTCCGCTGCCCATAATCCAGGCGCCCCCGGTAAATCTGCAACCAGCCGGCCTCAAGACTACGCCGTTGGCGGTCAGGGTGGTAATACCATGAAGACAGGGAAGATCAGGTCCTCGATAGCGATAGCGATATTGGCGTTGTTTTCGCTGATGAGCATCACCTGCGGAGGCGGCTCTTCATCGGCCAGGGTTACCGCGCTGAGCATAAAGTTGCCGGCTGCGGCTGCGGGCGCCATCACAGTCGCAAAGGTCAGGGTTACGATCTCCGGCCCCAATATGGAGACAATCACAAGGACCGTGGATGCGTCGGGTCCGCAGGCTTTGACGGCGCCGCAGCCATATATTGCGACGAGCATAGTCAACGGGTTCACGGTGACAGTCGTGAATTTCGATGTGCCCAACGGCAAGGACAGGCGCGTTGTCGTTGAGACAATGGACGCAGCGGGCAATACAGTCCATCAGGGAGACGTCCTGGTTGACCTCGACGGGACGCCCAAGAGCGTTGATGTTGTGTTGGGGATCAATGTTTCCGGAAACTGGAAGGTCGTCCATCCCGGTTGGACCGACGTAAATCACACCGACGTTATCGCCTATACGCAGGTGGGTAATTCCATAGTTGTCTCGGGTGATTTTATCGGGACCGGGAATGTTGTCGGCAACGCCGTTCATTTGAATTTCTTTGCCGACAAGGATTGCGCGGAGGTGACGGCATCCGGCACGATTTCGGCCGATGGGACGCTTGCTGATGGAACCTTTACCGCAACAGGGACGACACAAGGGGGCTGCAAACTGATACCGGGCAGCAAGACCGGAACATGGCATTCAGTAAAGGTGGTGAATACCCCGACCCCACCGCCACCTCCGACTGCGCCGCCGACCCCTGCTCCTGCGCCTCCTCCGCCGGGAGGCAATCCGCTGCCGGCCGGTTTTCCGTCGAACATCCCGACGGGGAACTACAACATCAGCATCCAGGTCTGCGCCGCGGGGACCTGTTACAGCGGCGGTTCTTTTGTCCAGGGAAATGTCGATATCAACCAGTTTGCGAACGACCTGCTGGCCGCCTTGAATGCCGCTTCTAATCAGTCTTACCAGCAAGAGTGCCAGGCGGCGGGATGCGTGTGCAGCCCGTGGACGGTCAGCTATAAGCCGTGGAATGGGACGTCATTTACGATAAACGCGGATATCTCGGTGACGTGCGGCGGACAGACTGTTTCCGCGACTGTGCAGTTTATTGTCACGAAGATGTGAGATGAATCTTCGGAGTTCGATCCGGCGCTGAACAAAAGTCGCCCTTCTTGTCCTTTTTCCCTCGGGGATTATATCGCTTTTCCCCCTTTCTCCCATTTGCTATAATAGCCCAATGAATATGGCTCGCGCTCATATATTTGCCGGCGGGAGGGTCCAGGGCGTCTTCTACCGGGCATTCACCCGGAATATTGCCGCGGCGCTCGGCCTGAGCGGATGGGCGCGCAACCTCTACGACGGACGGGTCGAGGCTGTCTTCGAAGGCGGCAGGGAACTGATCGAACAGGCGATCAGCGAATGCAGGAAAGGTCCGGTCGGCGCCCATGTTACGGAGGTTGAAGTGATCTGGGAAAATTTCACCGGAGAGTTTCAGGGGTTTGAGATTCGGCACTAACAATAAAAATCAAAGAGGTGCTGCATGAAGAAAGACACGAAGAAGCTGGGAGAGATCCTCAAAGAGGCCGGACTGATCGATGATTTTCAGTTGAAGTCCGCCCTGTCATACCAGGCGGAATGGGGAGGAAGACTCGGATCGATCCTGATAAAGAAGGGTTTTGTGACCGAAAACGAGGTGCTCGCCGTTGTCGAGCGGCAGATGGGCCTCTCCTCCATCTCCCTGGGCGATGTGAAACGTCCGCCTGATGAAGTCATGAAGCTGGTGCGCGTGGATGTTGCCAGAAAATTCTGCATCTTTCCCCTTGGAATCGAGAACGGCAGGACGCTCAAGGTGGCGATTGCCGATCCGACCGACCTCAAGACGATCGATGACATCCAGTTTATGCTCGGGGTGAGGGTGAAGCCGGTTCTCGCTCTGGAGTCCGAGATCAATAGGGCGATAGACGTCCATTACGAGGGGAAGATATCCGTTGAGAGGGAGAGGATCGCCATGAGGGCGAGCCGTTCCCTGACCCCGCCGTCTTCTGAAAAGGCTGAAAAAACGGTAATCGAGAAGCCGGCCTGGCTGCAGACAAAAGAGACTGAGGCAAAGCCGAAGGCCGAGGTCTCTCAAAAGGCGGTGATCGAGTCCCTCATCGACCTCCTCGTCTCAAAGGGGGTCATCACCAGGGAAGAGCTGCTACGGCATGTCCGGGCGCGGAAGTCGTAGCCCCCTTCATATCGGTCTGACATTCCCTATGCTGCGTATGATCACGGACCTTGAAGAGAAAGTCCTCTCCGGGACCCCGATACAAAGAGATGAAGCGTTGTCCCTTGCGGCTGTTTCAGGCCGGGCTGTCTTTGATCTCTTTGCCTCAGCCGACCGGATCAGGGACCGCTTCAGGGGAGACCGCGTTGACCTCTGCGCCATTATCAATGCGAAGTCAGGCGCCTGTCCCGAGGACTGCTCCTACTGCGCCCAGTCTTCGAAAAGCTCCGCTGCGATTGAAACCTATCCTCTGAAGGGAAAAGACGAAGTCCTGAAAAAGGCGGCAGAGGCGAAGCAGGGAGGCGCGCGGCGCTTCTGCATCGTCACGAGCGGAAAAAAGGCATCTCAGCAGGACCTGCGGAAGATAGGCGGTATGATATCAGCGGTGCGGGACCTCGGACTCCTCCCCTGCGCCACCCTCGGGCTGCTGCAAAAGGAAGAGCTGCAGCTTCTCCGGGACGCGGGGCTTGAGCGGTTTCACCACAATCTGGAGACCTCTGAGGCGTTTTTTCCGAAGATTTGCGGCACGCATACCTATCAGGACAAACTTATAACTATCGAGGCGGCGCAGTCAGTCGGACTGTCCCTCTGCTCCGGGGGGATCTTCGGCCTCGGCGAGAGGTGGGAGGACCGCATCGACATGGCGTCAGCCCTGCGCGGGATCGCTCCTGATTCTGTTCCGATTAATTTTCTTGCGCCCATCGCGGGCACGGGCCTGGGAACCCGGGACCTGCTCGACCCGCTTGAGGCGCTCAAGGTTGTGAGCATTTACCGGTTTATGCTTCCTGAGAAGGAGATACGGATCTGCGGCGGACGTATGCAGACCCTCGGCCAGATGAATGCCTTTGTCTTTCTTGCCGGGGCCGATGGCCTGCTGACCGGAAATTACCTGACAACAACAGGCAGGAGGTTTGAGGATGACCTTGGCCTTATCCGCGCTTGCGGGCTGAGGACTTAGGCGGCATGCTGAGCATACGCATGCGGGCGTCGCTGGGCCGGGGCGCGGCAGAGGCGCATATCTCAGGCGCCGAGGGGATATACGAAGAAAGGGAACTGCCCCGGATCGCAGAGAAATATCTCCAGCGGGCGATGGGCCATCCGAGGGGAGAGCCTGACCGCATCGTTCTTACCGTTGAGAGGATCAGGGATAAGCCCCGGTTCATCACGGCCCTGCCGGTTGCAACCCTGCGCTGCGGTTCTCCGGAAGAGGCGGAGGGACATATCAGGGCTATCCTCTTGAAGCTGGGCATATCCGGCAGGGCGGCTGGAAACGCATTACGCGTTGTGCGGGCCGGGACCGCGATGCGAGGGGCCTGTCTTATGGATGCTGTCACTGGAAGAAGGATGGAGCCTGACAGGCAGCGGGGAGTGCGAGCATCGAAGATCGGCGTAAGCAGGGAAGCAGGCAGGGCGTTATCCGCGCGTCTGTCCGGCCGCAAGATCTGCACGGATACGGTCAGGGAGGCGGTCCTTCTTGCGTCCAAGGTTGCCTTCTGGAAGCCGGTAGTGGCTGAACTCTGCGTATCCGACGACCCTGATTACACCACCGGTTATATAGCCTCCCGCCGGTTCGGCTATATCAGGATTCCGCGCATAAAGGAAAAGGGGAGCCATTCGGGGGGCCGGGTCTTTTTCCTTGCCCCAGGCGCTGACATAAAGAAAACAGTCGCATATCTT
>JAKAGF010000168.1 GCA_021825805.1 Nitrospirota bacterium | reverse complement strand
GGCGACGGAACCACCACGGCGACAGTGCTGGCCCATGCCATTTACAGCGGCGGCATCAAGCATGTGGTCGCAGGCTCCAACCCCATGGACATAAAACGGGGCATCGAAAAGGCGGTTGATGTTATCGTCCAGGAGTTGAAGAAGATCAGCAGACCGGTGCAGGACAAGAAGGAGATCGCCCAGGTGGGCACCATTTCCGCAAACAACGACCCTGCGATCGGCGAGTTGATCGCCGATGCGATGGACAAGGTAGGCAAGGATGGGGTCATTACGGTGGAAGAGGCAAAGAGCATGGTCACCTCTCTCGATGTTGTCGAGGGAATGCAGTTTGACCGCGGCTACATTTCCCCGTATTTCGTGACAGACCCCGAGAGAATGGAATGCAACATCGATGATGTCTATATTCTCATCAACGAGAAGAAGATATCCTCGATGAAGGACCTCCTCCCCATACTCGAGCAGATCGCGAAGATGGGCAGACCCCTGGTCATCATCTCCGAAGAGGTTGAGGGCGAGGCCCTTGCCACCCTCGTGGTGAACAAGCTGCGCGGCACCCTGCAGGTCTGCGCTGTGAAGGCCCCGGGCTTCGGCGACAGGCGCAAGGCGATGCTCGAGGATATCGCGATCCTTACCGGCGGAACGGTCATCTCCGAGGACCTCGGCATCAAGCTCGAAAGCATCAAGGTTACTGACCTCGGCAGGGCCAAAAAGATAACCGTTGACAAGGAAAATACCACCATAGTCGAGGGCGCCGGCGACCCGGCCAAGATCCAGGGCAGGGTCAAGCAGATCAAGGCCCAGATCGACGAGACCACCTCCGACTATGACCGCGAGAAGCTCCAGGAGCGGCTCGCAAAGATCGTAGGCGGCGTGGCTGTCATCAACGTCGGCGCGGCAACGGAGACCGAGATGAAGGAGAAGAAGGCGAGGGTAGAGGACGCGCTCCACGCAACCCGCGCAGCTGTCGAGGAAGGCATTGTTCCCGGCGGCGGCGTTGCTCTTCTCCGCTGCATCGGCGCGCTCAAGGGCCTGAAGCTTGAAAACCACGACCAGCAGGTCGGTGTTGACATCATCAAGAGGGCCCTTGAGGAGCCTATCCGTCAGATCATCAACAACACCGAGCTTGAGCCATCCGTCATCGTTGACAAGGTCAAGAGCTCGAAGGACGCGAACTATGGCTTTGATGCAGGCTCTGAGGAGTATGTTGATATGCTGAAGGCCGGTATCGTAGACCCCACAAAGGTGACGAGGTATGCCCTTCAGAATGCGTCCTCAGTCGCATCCCTCATGCTTACCACTTCGGTGATGATCACCGACCTCCCTGAGGAGAAACCGGAGCATCCGCCTATGCCTCCCGGCGGCGGCATGGGCGGTATGTACTAAGTCTGACCGCATCTTGTGCAACAGGGGCGCGGGGCAAAGCTCCGCGCCCCTGTTTTTCGTTTGTTCCTTTACATTTCATTGTTGTTCTGTCATCCTAAAAACATGGTAAGAAACGCCTTGGTGGTGCTCGCCGGTTTCCTGCTCATGGTTATCGCCTATGCCGCATTCGAGATGTTCGTCCCTGTACGGTCCGGGAACAAAAATATCGAAGTGGAGATACCCAGGGGCGCAACCTTCAGACAGGCTGCCGACGTCCTCTGGAAAGAGAGGCTTATCAGGGACAAAAAGATATTTCTCGCGCTGGGCAGGCTTACCGGGGCTGACCGGAAGATCAGGGCAGGGTTTTATTCCTTCTGGAGCAACATGAGTCCGCTTGATATCTTCAGTATCATACGGAAAGGCCGGATCATCGAATTTGAGCTCAGGGTGATCGAGGGCGATTCCCTGTACGAGATAGCAGAGACCTTTGCAAAGGCCGGCCTTGTCTCAGAAGAAGAATTCATGGAACTCGTCCGCGACCCCGGCATCCTGGCGTCGCATGATATCGAAGCGCAGAGCATGGAAGGATACCTCTATCCGGATACATATATCGTCCCCAAGGGCATCAAGGCCGAAGACGCCCTTGACATCATGCTCAGCAGGATGAAGGAGAAGTTTTCGCCGGAGATTGCCGCGCGTGCGGAGGCGCTTGGGATGACGAAGACCGGGGTCCTCACCCTCGCTTCTATTATCGAGAAAGAGGCGGTGGCTGATGAAGAGAGGCCGGTCATATCAGCGGTCTATCATAACCGGCTGAGGAAGGGCATGCCCCTGCAGGCAGACCCCACGTCTATCTACGGCATAAAGAGTTCGAAGGAGAGGATCACAAAGGCGGATCTCCAGCGCAAGACCCCGTATAATACCTATGTGATAAAAGGACTGCCGCCCGGCCCGATCGCCTCTCCTGGACTCAAGTCCATGATCGCTGCGGTGAATCCGGCCCAGGTCCCCTATCTGTACTTTGTCTCGAATAATGACGGCACCCATAATTTTTCCATCTCCCTGAACGAACATGAGGCAGCAGTCCGGGCCTACCGGGAGAAGAAACGGACAAAGGAAGAGGGATGATGTTGAAGAGGAAAAAGACGAGAAAGATCCATGTGGGCGCGGTCGCCGTAGGCGGCGGAAGCGCTGTCAGCGTCCAGTCGATGACCAAGACCGACACGCGGGATGTGCGGGCGACTGTCGGGCAGATCCGTTTGCTGGCAAAGGCGGGCTGCGAGATCATTCGCGTGGCTGTCCCTGACATGAAGGCTGCTGAGGCTGTCGGGCCGATCCGCAGGCAGATACCGATCCCGTTGATAGCTGATATTCATTTCGACTGGAGGCTGGCACTCGAGGTCCTCCGGCAGGGGGTGGACGGCCTGAGGATAAACCCGGGCAATATCGGCGCCCGGTGGAAAGTTGCCGAGGTCGTCTCCGCAGCCCACGAGAGGGGCGTCCCGATCCGGATAGGCGTCAACGCCGGTTCCCTCGGCAAGAAGCTCCTTGATAAATACGAACATCCCTCGCCTGAGGCGCTCGTGGAGAGCGCGGCAGAACATATCGACATCCTCGAATCCCTCAATTTCAGGAGTATAAAGGTCTCCCTGAAGGCCTCCAATGTGCCGACAACGGTTGAGGCATACCGCTTATTTTCGAAGAGGTTCAGGTATCCGCTGCACATTGGCATATCCGAGGCAGGGCCGTCTTTTACGGGAACCATCAAGAGTTCCGTGGGGCTGGGCATCCTCCTTGCCGAGGGCATCGGAGATACGGTCCGCGTATCCCTTTCCGCGGACCCTCGCGACGAGGTGAGAGTCGCTTACGAGATCCTCAAGTCTCTGGGCATCAGGACGAGAGGAGCTACGCTGATATCATGCCCCACCTGCGGCAGGTGCCGGATCGATATAAAAGGATTGGCATCGAAAGTGGAGGAACGGTTGAAGAACATGGAGAAGCCGATCACGGTCGCGGTCATGGGCTGCGTGGTGAACGGCCCTGGCGAAGCGAGGGAGGCTGACGTCGGGATAGCCGGCGGAAAAGGGATGGGGCTCCTCTTCAAGAAAGG
Organism: Nitrospirota bacterium; assembly: GCA_021825805.1. GTDB lineage: Bacteria > Nitrospirota > Thermodesulfovibrionia > Thermodesulfovibrionales > UBA6898 > JAKAGF01. The sequence continues at coordinate 2,887 of JAKAGF010000168.1, read as the reverse complement.
CAGGATTGTGAAACGCCTCAGGGAGAAAGACCTGCTCGATGCGCTCATGAAAGAGGTTGAACGATAGTATTTTCAACGGTGTAAAAATGGCCCATTTATTGACATAACGCACTGGATTTGCTAATGTTATGTAATTTTTTTATGGCATACATCCACTCACAAACAGAATCCCGGAGCCGGACGTTTCAATGCGTGTTTCTCATTATTTCAGCCGCGCTCTTTTTCTTTCTGAAGCCGGCAACCGTGTATTCCGAAGAGACTATCGTATGCTCAGCATGCCACCGGGCAAAATCCGAAGGCAAGGTCATCCATCCTGTCATGCTGACAAAGGGATGCGTCTCGTGCCACACAAAGCCCCATTCGAAGAAGTTCAAGGAGCAGAAGTTCCTCTTTGCAACCGGAGTTGAACTCTGCTTCGGGTGCCATGACAAGGCCCTTTTCAGCAACAAGTTCAACCATCCTCCAGTTGCCCAGGGGATGTGCACAAGCTGCCATGATGTGCATACCTCCGAGCATCCCAAACTGCTGATAGCAGCGATGCCTGACCTCTGTTTTATGTGTCATGACAAGACGAAATTCGTGGATACGACTACGCACCCTCCAGTGGCCCAGGGCAAGTGCACAAGCTGTCACGATCCCCATGCCGGCTCTGTCAAGAAACTCCTTCTGGCCAAGGTCCCGGACCTTTGTTACCGGTGCCATGCCAAGAAGTCTTTCAGCGGCAAGAAGTCTACTCATTCTCCGGTCAGGGACGGCATGTGCAATGCCTGCCATGCCCCGCACGCCTCATCCGTGGGCAAGCTTCTTCTGAACGAGACGCCTGACCTCTGTTTCGGCTGCCACAACCGGGACGAACTGGACGGCGGGAAGGTGGTCCATAAACCCGTCGGCGAGGGCATGTGCATGAGCTGCCACCTGCCGCATCAGGGTGACGCCGACAAACTGCTCCTTTCAAAGATGCCTGACCTGTGCTTCACCTGCCATGACAACGGACCGTTCAAGAAGGCGAAGCAGCATCCCCCGGTTGCCGAGGGCATGTGCATGGAATGCCACAAGCCGCACACGGCAAGGAATAAGAACCTGCTGCCGACGAGCACCAACAAGGTCTGCTTCCAGTGCCACCAGCGGGTGCAGCAGCGTCCCCACATCATGAACATAGGGGCCAAGGGGCACCCGGTCCGGGCAAAGAACAAGAAGCTTTCCAACGGCAAGAAGATAAATCTCGTATGCACATCATGCCACAACCCCCACAGTTCCGACTGGGGCAGGCTCTTTGCTTATCCTGACGATAAGCTGTGCAGTCATTGCCACGAGGGGCCCTGAACATCTTCCCTGCCGACGGGAGCGCTACAGCCTGCGGAGCAGGTCCAGGAGATGATCGAGAGCGATCTTTTTCCGTTCAACCGGAAGGCCTGTAACGCCGCTGAATTGTTCCACCTTTTTTTCATCGATCGGAATGACTCCCGTGTCAAAAACGATGATGCGTTTATAGTGGACAAACATATCTTTAAAGTCGAATCCGAGGGTCTCTCTGCCGAGGGTGAACATGGCTTCCCAGTTATTCACCCACCCAACAGATAGGAAGAAGCTGGTTGCCTCGGCATTCAAACGGCTGATTTCTTCCGCTCCGACAAGGGCCTCAAGGCAGTTGCCGGCAGCGATCTTCTGTGCGCCGTAGCGTCCGACTATCTCCATGATCTCGGGGTGGCAGTGGCCGTAGATGACCTTCAGCCTGCGGCCCGGCAGGTAATGCTCCTCAAGGGTTTCCACGAGCCTTGTCTTCAGAAGGTCGAAATTGACATGAAGGGCTGCGTCGAGAAAGACAAGGGACATGTCGAGGGCCTTTTCCCTGACGAGGTATTCCAACTCTTCCCTGAGAATGCCGCAGCTGATGAAGATGACGTCTTTGCCGGCCATGTGTGTAAACACTCCAAATGTATTATAATAAGATCATAACGATAAAAACAGATACTCCAGGTAACAACGAGGCGTACAGAGTGAGCAGCGCACGAGCAGTAAAAGACCACAGGTCTTCTTTAGTATTTCCCCGCGCCCTGGCCGGTCGCCGGCCTGTTCCCTGCCCCCTCCGGCAGGCGGTCGCATGAAGCAGCAGGCGGATGCAAAGCGGGGGAAGGAAATCATCCCTGCCATAAAGAAGGGCCGCCATAAGTCTCCTGATTCCATACGCCGGGCATTCTCACTTCTGAAGGAGGAGTATCAGCAGAGCAGGGAGTTGTATGAAAGCATCCTCAACGGGCTCACCTGCGGCATCTGGGCGACCGACGCCCGCGATGTCATCTTTTATGCGAACAAGGGGATGGAGATGATCGCGGGGGTGACGCGCCAAAAACTCCGGGGCTACCGGGTCCTCGAGGACTCATCCGAGAGCGCGATCGACTATTTCCGGCAGTACTATGGGGAGGCCAAGGAAACGCTGCGGCCGGTCCACTACTCCGAAGTGCCTATCGTCACGCCGGCGGGACGACAGACGTACCAGTCCGGATGGCTGATCCCGAGGGTCGCAGGCGATGCTTACAACGGCATGATCTGCATCCTCGAAGACATCACGAACGAGAAGGACATCAGGAAGGCGCTGCGCGAGAGCGAGGCAAAGTACGGGGAGCTCGTTGAGAATGTCAACAGCATCATCTTCCGCCTCGACCTTGAGGGACACATCACCTTCATCAATAAATTCGGGCTGAAATATTTCGGTTTCAGGCAGGACGAGATCATATGCAGGAGCGTGATCGGCACGATTGTGCCGAATGCGGCGAAGGCGACCCGCGCTGTCGGCTCGATGCTGCGGAACATAGGAAAGTCGCCGTGGAGGTATCTGAATAATGAATTTGAGAACGTCCGCAAGGACGGCACAGAGGTATGGATCGCC
>JAKAGF010000167.1 GCA_021825805.1 Nitrospirota bacterium | reverse complement strand
TCGCCTGTGCGTTGCCCTGATCCTCAGCTGTCGAGGAAGATGGTTAAAATCATCGACCGCGCTGTCAAGGAAGGCGATTCCCTCGGCGGTATCTTCGAGGTCTTTGCGACCGGTCTTCCCGTCGGCCTGGGCAGCCATGTGCACGGCGACCGCAGGCTGAACGCCAGGCTCTGCGCAGCGGTGATGAGCATTCAGGCGATCAAGGGTGTTGAGGTCGGCCTGGGGTTTGATATGGCAAAGGGTTTCGGCTCCGAGGTGATGGACGAGATCTTTTACAAGGCCCCCAGGCGGGCAACCGGGTCGGGCTTTTACCGTAAGACCAACAACGCCGGGGGCATCGAAGGAGGGATATCAAACGGCATGCCGGTGATCATCAGGGCTGCCATGAAACCCATTCCAACCCTGAGGCGGCCCCTGATGTCGGTTGACCTGAGGACGAAGAAAAAATTCGAGGCAGCCTATGAGCGCTCTGATGTCTGCGCTGTCCCGGCTGCTGCGGTGGTTGCCGAGGCGATGGCGGCGCTTGCCGTTGTTGACGCCTTCTTCGAGAAGTTCGGCGGCGACAGCCGCGCAGAGGTGAGGCGCAACTTCGACTCCTACCGTTCCTATCTCTCCGGGGTATAGATCTTCATCGAGGCCGCGTGAAAAAAAACATCGTATTGACAGGATTCATGGGCACCGGCAAGACCGCGGTAGGCCGCGAACTCAGCCGGATGCTCCAGATGAGATTAGTTGACGTTGACGCGGAGATAGAAAAAGACCGGCAGATGTCGATCAATGAGATCTTTTCGGGATTCGGCGAACAGCGTTTCAGAGAGATCGAGACCGCGATGATCAGGCGGCTGGCCGGACAGCGGAATCTCGTCATCTCCACAGGCGGCGGCGCGGTGCTCCGCGAAGAGAATATGGAAGCGCTGCGGGAAAACGGCATGATCTTCTGCCTAACAGCCGACCCTGAGACGATCCTCAGCAGAACGTCCGGCAATGACGACCGTCCTCTTTTGAAGGTGGAGGACCCCATGGCCCGCATCAGGGAACTCCTTGCATTCAGGATGCCCTTTTACGAAAAGGCTGGCGTGATGATCCATACCGACGGAAAGACGCCCCTGCAGGTGGCGGAGGAGATTGCGGAGATGTTCCAATGCGCAAAGTGAGGGTTGATCTCGGGGAGCGGAGCTACGGCATTGCCATCGACGCCGGCAGCATCGGCGATGTCGGAAATGCCCTGAAGAAGTTCGGCTTCAGCAGGACGCTTGCCCTGGTGAGCAACCCCACGGTATACAGGCTCTATGGCCGGCTTGTCTCCAAATCCATCAAGGCGGCTGGTTTTGATCTCAGCGAGATCCTCATCCCTGATGGGGAAAAATACAAGAGCCTCGTCTCCTCTGCCCATATCTACGGAGAACTGCTGAGGCTGCGGCTGGACCGCAGGTCAGCTGTGGTGGCCCTTGGCGGAGGGGTCATCGGGGACATCGCGGGGTTTGTCGCATCCACCTATATGAGGGGCATAGATTTTATCCAGGTCCCCACCACCCTTCTTGCCCAGGTGGACAGCTCGGTCGGAGGCAAGACCGGCGTAAACCACGAACTGGGCAAGAACATGATCGGCACCTTCTGGCAGCCCCGGCTTGTCTGGATCGACGTGGATACGCTCAGCACCCTTCCCAGCAGGGAGCTCCGCGCCGGCCTTGCCGAGGTGATCAAATACGGCATCATACATGACGAGAGGCTCTTTCATTTTCTGGGGGCCAACAGGGACAAGGTCCTCGGCCTTGACCGGAGGGCCCTGACACATATTATCAGGCGTTCCTGCGAGATCAAGGCAGAGGTGGTCTCACGGGACGAGCGCGAATCAGGCCTCCGCGCTATACTGAACTACGGCCATACTGTCGGACATGCGATAGAGACGGCCACCGGATACAGGAAGTTCCTCCATGGAGAGGCGGTTGCCATCGGCATGTGCCAGGAGGCGCTCATCGGCCGGGAGATGGGCCTCATCACTGATGAGGAGGCTTCACGGATCAGGCGCCTGATCGAGTCGTACGGACTTCCCGCCGCCATGCCGAAGGGCCTCGATCTTCGGCGTCTTCTTGAGGCGATGCAGCTTGACAAGAAGACGGTCTCGGGCCGGCTCCGGTTCGTCCTGCCCCTGCGGATCGGCGAGGTCAGGATAGAAAAAAAAGTCAGCGACCTGCTATTGAAAAAGCTGTTCACCCCGACAGGACGTCTTCGTTGACAGCGCGCGGGGATATTATATAATCTAATCACTGGTACGAGGCGATGAGACTTTTCCCCAAAGAGACAGACTTCTTCGAGATCTTCGACAAGACCTCCGAAAACCTTACCAGGGCGGCCCAGCAGCTTGTCGATCTTATGGAGAACTTCGTGAACGTCGAGGCCCGCGCAAAGGAGATCCACGAGATCGAGCAGGACAGCGACATGCTCACCCATGACATCATGAAGAAGCTGAACAAGACCTTTGTCACGCCCATAGACCGCGAAGACCTGTACGCTCTCGCCTCCAGGCTGGACGACTGCATTGACCTCATCTGGGCGGTGGTGGACCGTATCGCAGTCTTCAAGATCAAAGAGCCCCTGCGGGAGGCGGTTGTCATGTCAAAGGACCTCCTGTTGACTGCCGAGGTGATGCACAAGGCGATCAGTGAATTGCGTCAGAAGAACTATGCCCACGTGCAGGAGCATTGCATAGAAATAAACAGGCTCGAAAACCGGATCGACCGGAGTTTCAGGGACGCACTGGGAAGGCTTTTCGAGGAGAAGCAGCATGACCCGATCCTTGTCATCAAGTGGAAGGAGATATATGAACATCTCGAAGATTGTTCCGACAGGTGCGAGGATGTTGCCAACGTCCTTGAGGCAATAGTTCTCAAGTACGCGTGACAGACTCACACTTTGTGACTATCTCTATGCGCGCGGCCATGCCATGGACGCCTTCCTCCCTGTCCTCGTATAGATTATGACCGCCGCAGTCATTGGTCTTATTCTCCTGGCCCTTGCCTTTGATTTTTTGAACGGATTCCATGATTCAGCCAATTCCATCGCAACTGTTGTTTCCACGCGTGTTCTTACGCCAAGACGGGCTGTGATATGGGCTGCCTTCTTCAATTTCATAGCCTTTCTTTTCTTTGGGCTGCATGTTGCCAATACGATAGGAAAAGGGATAATCGATATCTCCATCGTTGATAAGACAATTATTTTCGGGACTCTCGTCGGGGCCTGCGGCTGGAACCTGATAACCTGGTATTTTGGTCTTCCCACGAGTTCGTCTCATGCCTTGATCGGCGGGATGATCGGCTCTGCCCTTGTGAAGGCGGGTCCTACAGCCCTTGTCTGGAAGGGGATCATCAAGACCGTGACCTTCATAATTGTTTCTCCCACCGTCGGCCTGTTTTTGGGGTTGGGACTTGGCCTGACTGTCTACGGTTTTTTTCGAAATACGCCTCGCGCGCTGGTCGATCAGTTCTTCAGGAAAGGACAGTTGGTCTCAGCGGCCTTATACAGTCTTGGTCACGGCGGCAACGATGCGCAGAAAACCATGGGCATCATCGCCAGCCTGCTGTTCAGCGCGGGCTTTCTCGGAAAGACATTCTATATACCCTTTTGGGTGGTTATCGTTTGCCATACGGCGATTGCCCTGGGCACAATGTTCGGCGGGTGGCGCATAGTCAGGACCATGGGACAGAAGGTGGCAAAACTGACGCCTGTTGACGGATTCTGCGCTGAATCAGGGGCTGCCATTATGCTCTTCGTCTCCTCGATGCTGGGAGTGCCGATAAGTACCACGCATACGATTACCGGATCAATAATGGGCGTGGGTTCGCTTCAGAGACTCAGCGCAGTGCGGTGGGGCGTGGCCGGAACTATTGTCTGGGCCTGGATCCTCACCATCCCCTGTTCAGCCGCCATCGCTGCCATCGCTTACTATGTCGCTGCAGCCTTCGCGTAACGCCGCTTGATCTTCTGATAAAGCAGATACTTCTTCCGCGATTCCCTGAAGTCAACGAGGTCTTTCCGCCGGCCAGGCGCTGCATGCCTGAGGGCGGGGCAGGATTTTCCACTGGGCCCCGCGGGCAAGGAGGCGATTTCTTTTATTTGGCCTGTTTGGGCTATAATATATCGTCCAAAAAGGATATTCTCATAACTTCGCTATCAACAAAATGACGATGCACGGAAAATTTCCTGACAAAAGAGGTTATTTCGGCGCCTACGGCGGCCGCTTTGCACCCGAAACCCTCATGCCTGCCCTGGAAGAACTCGAAAGGGCATATCAAGCCTCAAAACGCGACAGGGATTTCCAGAAGGAACTGCGGCATCTGCTGCGGACCTACGTGGGAAGACCCACGCCCCTTTATTTCGCCGGCCGGCTGACAACACATCTGGGCGGGGCGAAGATATATCTGAAGCGTGAGGACCTTGCCCATACCGGGGCGCATAAGATCAACAATGCCCTCGGTCAGGCGCTCCTCGCCAAACGTATGGGAAAGAAACGGCTGATCGCTGAGACCGGCGCAGGCCAGCACGGCGTGGCTACGGCAACGGGCGCTGCCCTGACCGGCCTGGAATGCGAGATCTATATGGGATCTGACGATGTGGCCAGACAGTCCCTGAATGTCTTCAGGATGAGGCTTCTGGGCGCGCGGGTGGTAGAGGTTGCCATCGGCTCGTGCACCCTGAAGGACGCGATCAATGAGGGGATGAGGGACTGGACCACCAATGTCAGGACAACCCACTACGTCATGGGCACGGTCTTCGGTCCTCACCCTTTTCCGATGATGGTGCGGGATTATCAGTCAGTCATCGGGCGTGAGGCGAAGAGGCAGATCCTCGCTGAAGAAAAGAAGCTCCCGGACTACCTCATTGCCTGCGTTGGCGGGGGAAGCAATGCCATGGGGCTCTTTAACGAGTTCATGGATAACGCTGACGTGAAGATGATCGGAGTCGAGGCAGGCGGCAGGTCTATCCGGCCTGGAGAACACGCCGCCCGGTTTGCCGGGGGCTCTCTGGGCGTGCTGCAGGGCACGAAGAGCTACCTGCTTCAGGATGAGGCCGGCAACATCCTCGGCACGCATTCCGTCTCTGCCGGGCTTGATTACGCGGCTGTGGGACCGGAGCACGTCTTCCTTAAGGATACAGGCAGGGTGAAGTACACGTATGCAACCGATGAAGAAGCCCTCGATGCATTCGAGCTCCTTGCGCGGAAGGAAGGCATCATCCCTGCGCTGGAATCATCCCATGCGCTGGCAGAGGCGATAAAGCTCGCCCCGCAGCTTTCAGGGGACAGGATTATCATCATCAACCTCTCCGGCAGGGGAGACAAGGACGTTCAGCATGTTGCCCGGATAAAGGGGATAGAACTCTGATGTCCCGGATCGGCGCGAAGTTCAAAGAGCTCCGGAAGAAGAATGCCAAGGCCTTCATCCCCTATATCATGGCAGGAGACCCTGACATCGGAAGGACGCGGGAACTGGTGACCATCCTTCAGGACTGCGGCGCTGATATCATCGAGCTGGGCGTGCCCTTTTCAGATCCCCTGGCAGACGGACCGACGATACAGAAGGCTGCGCAACGGGCATTGCAACAGGGCGTCACCCTCGCCTCGGTGATCGACTTCGTGGCAGACCTCAGGAAGACCGCTCAGATACCGATTGTGATCATGACCTATTACAACCTGATATTCAAATACGGGGAAGAAAGGTTCATTGCGGATGCGGCATCAGCAGGGATCGATGGCATGATCATCCCTGATCTGCCGCCTGATGAGGCCTCTGCAATCCTCGCTCTTGCCGGAAGGTCCGGGTTTGATATCATTTTTCTGCTCGCTCCTACTTCACCGGGAGAGCGGATACGGAAGGTTGCGCGGGCCTCGGGCGGATTCATCTACTACGTCTCGATCACCGGCATAACCGGGGCGAGTCTTTCGCTTGATCCTGCGATTGGAGAGCACATCGCCGGAATTCGCTCGGTTAGCAAAAAGCCGATAGCAATAGGCTTCGGCATCTCGACACCGGAAGAGGCTGCTGCCGTGGCTCCTCTTGCTGACGGTGTTATCGTGGGGAGCGCTATTGTCAAGCGGGTCAACGACCCGGATGAAGAACTCAGGAGGTACCTTGTTTCCCTCAGGAGCGCCATACGGTGAGCGACCCCGGCAGGCGGTGCAGGCAGCTCGAGACCCTCTCTGAGCTCACCTCGCTGGTCACCTCCAGCCTTGAACCGCGGGAGATACGGAGGAGGGCGATCGAGGCTGCAACGACCCTTGCGGACGCAGAGACAGGCAGTCTCCTGCTTGTAGACAGGGAGACGGGGGAACTCTTCTTCGAGGTGGCGCTCGGTGATTATGGCGACAGGATC
>JAKAGF010000166.1 GCA_021825805.1 Nitrospirota bacterium | reverse complement strand
GCTCTACTGGGCTGATTTCAAATGGGACCCGGCGACCCTGTCCTTTGTCCTCGTCCGCTCAGGTGAAGACGGCAGCACACCCACCGGCACCTGGAAGATCACCTACATGTATTCCTTTACGAGCATCTTTGACCTGAAACTCACGAGGAACTCTGACCGCACCTTCACCGTTGAAGTTACGCCGAATGCGGGTGTTCCCTACTTCTATGCCGACAGACTCTCTTTTTCCCAGTCAGGAAAGACCTTCCGCCTGACCGGCGGCGGCAGCGATTCCACGGCGTCCTTTATGCAGACCGCGGGTAGCCCGACCGGAGAAATCACCGTCGGCAATACTTATATCGGCGTCATAAAAGATATCCCGTCGTGGTTCATCATGAGCAACCCGTTTACGATCACGTACGAACAAAGGGCATATCCGCTCAAGTAAGCCCTCCCCTTAACAGCCATAAAAAAACCCGCGGATGCCGCGGGTTTTTTTATGGCTGCATTCACGCCTCTCTGAAGATGCTCCCGCATCACCTCTTGCGGGCGAGGATCATGGCATGCGAATAATCGAGCACGCCTTGATCGATCAGGACCTGCTGGCTTTGCAGTATCGTCCTTATCAGCGCGACATCAGAGATATTATGGTGATCGAGGAGTCCCACAAGGCGATCAAGCAGAAGGTCATGGAGGGGCCCGCCAAAGGGCCGGACGGCAAGGACCTCAAAAGACCGTTCAAAGGCCGGAAGTATCAGATGCGGACTTATCCCCCCCGCCGGTCCTGAGGGCAAGGGTTCATCGGCCTGATCAGAATGCCTGCCAAAGACGGAATCGAACCCCTCGGCAATGCGGGCCGCGGCAGCCCCGGCATCCTCCGGCCACCGGAAACCGACAGGGCCGATGTACTCCATTGCGATAACGATCCCGCCGTCCCGCAGCCGGCGGGAAACCTCGCGGAGAAACCGTCCCGGCTCGTGGAAACGATGCATCAGATCGATGCAGAGGACAATATCATACGATGAGTCCGGGAGGCGCTCCGTGCCTTCAAAGATTCCCGTGATGCGTTCCGGCTCCCCGATGACATCGAAGGCGCCGCAGACGCCATATGTCACGAAGTTGTCTTCTATGCCCTGAAGACGCGTGCGGATGCTCACCCCTCGTTGCAGAGCGGAGATCATGAATTCTTTTTGCAGGTATGAATAAAAATCCAGGTCACGGCTGCCTGTAATGATGCCCTCGGCATGGGCCATCACAACACGCGAATCCCACCAGGAATCAAAAACCCAGGCTGGAAGCGGTGGCGGCGGACATGGCTCCTGTTCAACAACCTGGTCTTCAGGCGGGTCCTGCTCAGGCGCCTCTTCAATTGTTGCCGGAATATCAGAGACCTCGGGCTCCTTCTCCTCTTTTTCGACCAACTCTTCTTCAAAGGCGGCCGGGACCGGCTGGCCGCAGTGCCGGATATAGCGGATGACAACCTCGCGCGGTTTCCCCATCGCCATGATCGTGCCGTTTTCGATCCACGCGACCCGGTCGCAGAGTTTGACGATGGAGGCTATATCATGGCTCACCATGATAGTCGTTGCCCCTGAGTCCCGGAAGGCGGCCATCCTCCTGAGACACTTCTCCTGAAACGCCAAATCACCGACAGCAAGGGCCTCGTCAACAAGCAGGATCTCGGGGTCAATGTGGACCGCAACGGAGAATCCAAGTCTTACATGCATGCCGGATGAGTAGGTCCGCAGAGGCTGGTAGATAAAGTCCCCCAGCTCCGAAAAATCGATGATCTGCTCCATCTTCCCCAGCATCTCCTCGCGGGTGTTGCCCATGAGAACGCCGTTGAGGATGATATTTTCGACGCCCGATAGGTCAGGGTGAAATCCGGCGCCGAGTTCAAGAAGCGAAGAGATCTTGCCTTTAGTCCGGATAAACCCCCTGTCCTGCCTGATGACGCCTGCAATAAGGCCGAGGATCGTGCTCTTGCCCGAGCCGTTTCTGCCGATGATCCCGAAGGTCTCGCCCTTATTCACCTCAAAGGACACGTCGGTGAGGGCGACAAACCGCCCCTTCTTCAGGGACTCGATGTTCCGGTAGAGGTTGAACAGAAAGGACTTGAACCCGGCGGTCATGTGCCGGTAGTAGGGATACTCCTTATAGACACCTTCGAACTGTACCGGGCAATCCATGCTACAGGACCTCGGCAAATCTCCACCTGAGCCGTCTGAAGACAAGGTACCCAACGGCCAGCATGACGAGAGAATAGATCGCTGCGAGCCCCACGGCGGCCCCGTCAAAGATACCGTTCATGAAGAGCTTTCTCCAGCTCAGTATGAGCGCTGACAGGGGGTTCAGGAGCACCAGCGACTTGTACTCGGCCGGGACCATGTCTTCTGCGTAGATGATGGGCGTGACGTAAAAGATGAGTGTTGTGACGATCTGTATGATACGCTCGATGTCACGAAACAGGAGATTGATTGCCGAGACCGCCAGGGCGATCCCGAAGGTCATGACGAACTGCACCAGGAGGAGCGCCGGTATCCCGGGTATCCACCAGAGGCTCGGCTTGAGCCCGTAAAAAAAAAGAAAGACAACGATCACCGGTATGGAAAGCGCGAAATGGAACATGTCGTTCATGACCGTTGCTATGACAAGGGTCTCGCGCCGGAAATTCACCTTTTTTATCAGCGAGGCGTTGCCCACGAAGACCATGGTGGCGCTGTTGACTGAATTGGAGAACCACTGCCACGGGAAGAGGCCGGAGATGAGAAAAAGGGTGTAGTTTTCAATCTGTATGCGCATTACGATCTTGAAGGCGACGAAGAAGACAACGGAGAGGGCCAGCGGGTTGGCGATGGACCAGAGATACCCCAGGAAGCTCCGTTTGTAACGGACCTTGAGTTCCTTCTGCGTCAGGACGACGATGAGATCTGCATAATAACGGAGGCGGTTGCAGCGGTCCATCATCCGGATAGTTTACTGCACATCAAAAGACCTCCGCAACAACCGGACCGGCAGCTCAAGGCTCCTTCTGCTCGCCGCCATTGTCGCTGCCCTGTTTTTTCTGGCTTCTTTCCCTGATAAAATCGTCTATCTGTTGGTCTTTGGCGCCGCGCTTGTACCGGTCCACATACTCGGAGGTGACATCCTTCGCCTCCTGCTGATTTCTCACGACATGCGGGGTCAGGAGGATGATAAGCTCATTCCTGGTGACTTTATCCGACGTATTGCCGAAAAGGGCCCCGAAGATGGGTATCCTGCTGAGCAGGGGGATGCCCGACGACGCCTTCGTCGTATCCTCCCGTATCAGCCCTCCGATGATGATCGTTTCGCCATCCCGCGCCACGAGATTCGACGTTGCCTCTGTCTTGTTGATGGAGACCTCGTCCAACCCCCCGACTACCACCGCATCGCCGATCGCGGAGATCTCCTGGGACAGCTCAAGGGAGATCAGGCCGCTGTCGTTCACCTGCGGCTTCACCTTGAGGATGATGCCTATATCTTTATACTGGATGGTCGAGGTGGCAACGACCGGAATGGCGGTTGTCGTAGTCCCCCCTGTTGTGGTCGCGGCAACTGGCTGGGAGGAGGTCGAGGTAGCGAGGGGGATTTGCTGTCCGACCTGTATCCTCGCCTCGCGGTTGTCCGCGACCAGAATGTGAGGCGCAGCAACCACCTTTGCCTTTGACCTGTCTTCAAGGGCCTTGAGAACCGCCCGTATATTCCCCGACGGATCCGTGCCGATGAAGGTAAACCCGCTGCCCGGTATATTCTTCTGATCAAGCCCGCTGGCATTGACTGACGCCGGGCCGGTGAGATTTAGATCTTTCTTGAACGGCTTGATGCCGGTTGCCCTGACATCGGTACTCATTGCATAGGAGAGTCCGAAACTCAGATTGTCCGTGAGTGTCACCTGGACGATCAGCCCTTCAATAATCACCTGTCTCGGGGCGATATCGATCTTCTGCACGGTCTTATAGATGAGCCCGTAATCTTCCGGCGTGGCGAGGATGATGACGGAGTTGGTGATCTCATCAGGAATGATCCTGGTGGACTCTGAGATCAGGGCCTCACCTCCCGCGGCCTGTCCCATGGAAACCTGGGGCTGCTGCGGCTGCGGCGTAAGCGGCGACTGCCCGGCAACGGCGGGCTTTGCCGGCGTCGAGGCCGGCCGCGCCGCTGTCTGCGCCTTCGCGCCCAGGAATATCTGCTGGAGCAGGGCTGCGACATCCTTGGCCTTGCTGTTCTGGACAGCATAGACGAACACCTGCGGAGTCACCTGTTTCAGCTTTTCGCTGTCAAAGACATCCACAAGCTGCAGCAGTCTCTTGACGTTCGCGTCGGTGTCGGAGATGATTATGTAATTGCTCTTCGGCACATCGATGATGACCGCGTTTTTCGAAAGAAAAGGCGTAAGGACCCGCACCATCTCGGAAGACTGTATATACCTGACCGGCACCACCTGAACGAGCGCCTTGCCCGTTATCTGGACTTTTTCAGGGTCCCGGCCGAGATTCACGGGAGCAGGCTCCTTCGATATATCCGCGATAGGGACTATCCTGTAAAGGCCTCCCTCCTCCACAATGCCGATGCCGTTGAGCCTCAGGATAACCTCCATCAGGGGCATGACTTCCTCCCGCGTGACCGGCGCCACTGACCTGAACGTGACGCGGCCCTTGACGCTCGGGTCCACGATATAATTCACCCTGAGGACATCGCCGAAAATCGTCTGGATGACGGAATAGACATCAGCATCATCAAAGTTAAAGCTCACGTCACCTCTCTTGACAACATCAGGAGCAACTGGAGCAGGCCGGGGAACCGGCGGCAGCGCAGGCTGCTGCACAACAGGCGCAGGGGCCTGAGGCGCGGGCGTTGCCGGGGGTTGAGAGACCGGAAGACCTGGAGGCGTCGGCTGTTGTTGCGCTGTCGGAGGCGGCTGCACAACAGGCGTCTGCGGCTGAACAGATGGAGGAACAGTCTGCGCCGCCGGGGGCGTGGGCACCGGGGCCTGCGGAGCAGGGACCACGGGAGCCGGCGCCGGAACCGTCTGTTGCGGCGGAGGAAGAGGATTGACCGGACTTCTATACCGCTTCAGGGGCTGCGGCGTTGCAGGCATCTCATCGGACTGTTGCGGCTGGGGCAGATCAGGACCTGTCGGACTAAGCAGCAGGGCGACCTCGAAGCTGTCGCCGGCCGCGCCTGCATAAGCAGGCCATCCGGCTGCGGAAAAAAATACCAGACAGCACAAGGCAAACAAGACCCTCCGCTTTTTCTTATACATGGAAGTACCTCATATTAAAACGTAACTTAAGATAATGCATTTATGTACCCATGTCAAGAAAACGAAAAGCAAAAACTCGTCAGGACCGGCAGGGTCGCGCACAGGGCTGTTATAGCGGCGGTCCGTCCCGGCGGACGCCCCGTTCTTGATAAGAAAGCACCCTATCCGTATAATTGAACAATGGTCCGCAAACGTCAAACCCCTCTCACAAGGTCCGCTCATGAAATATCTCGTCGTTCTTCCAGCCTATAATGAAGAAACGAGTATCCGGGCGGTGCTTCACGAAGTCAGGGACGATATACCCTTTGCCGACACCCTGGTTGTCAACGACGGCTCCGACGACATGACAGCCCTGACCGCCGCGGAAGAAGGGGCAATGGTCATAAGTCATCCCTTCAACCTCGGCTACGGGGCCGCGCTCCAGACGGGATTCAGGTTCGCCGTCAGAAGAGCATACGATCATGTCATCACCATGGACGCGGACGGCCAGCATGTCCCCTCCTCCGCGCGCAATCTCATCGCCGCCATGGATCAGAGCCAGGCTGATGTAATCATCGGGTCGAGGTTCATCAACAGCGGTTACCGGGTGGGTATCGTCAGGAAGATCGGCATCCGGCTTTTTGCGCGCATTGCGCGGGCCTATACCGGGATGAACATCACCGACCCCACATCCGGGTTCCAACTGCTCAACCGGAGCGTCTTTTCTTTCCTGGCGGAAGGCGACAACTATCCCCTCGATTACCCGGATGTCAACATCATCATGGCCCTTCACAAGAGGAAATTCAGGATCACTGAAACGCCGGTCGCCATGATCGAAAATACCACCGGCAAATCAATGCACAGCGGCCTGAGGCCCCTGCTCTATGTGGTCAAGATGTGGCTTGCCATAATCATGGTCCTGGTAAGGCGGGCGGGAAGGTAACCCATGTCTTTCGGCATCCGCGCAATCATCTTCGGGCTCTCCGTCATCCTCCTTGCCGTCATCTTTGAATTAGTGCGGAGGAAGCGTTTCAGGGAGGAGCTGTCGATAGCCTGGTTCTTCGTCGGGGTCCTTCTCCTGGCGAGTTCCGTGGCGGATATTATCATCGACCCTCTTGCAAAGAGGCTGGGGATCGGCTATCCTCCGGCGCTGGT
>JAKAGF010000165.1 GCA_021825805.1 Nitrospirota bacterium | reverse complement strand
ATTGAACCCCAGGCCCCCGAAGAGCTGCTTGGTGATCACCACCGCAACAAAAGAGGCGATGACCGGCACATGCGCCGTGAAGGGAGAGAAGGACCAGAGCGACACCGGCATGTTCATCCCCAGCAGTAGGCCGGTGAGCACGGCGCTGCCGTCGCTGACCGTTGACTGCTTGTCCACGATCCTCAGATACAGGTTCTCGCAGACAGCGCAGCTGATGATGCAAAGCGCGGTGATGAAGACCGCGCGCGGGCCGAAGAAATAGACGCCCGCAAGAAAGGCCGGAAGCAGAGCGATGCTGACCGACCACATGATGCGGCTCGTCGTCTCCTCACTCTTGACGTGGGGACTGACGGATACGAGCAATTGATGTTCTTTTTTCGTTGCCTCCATCTTATCTCCTTACGGCTTTACCATGGATTTGGCTAATCTGACCAGCTGCACGATCGGCCGCTTCGAGGGGCAGACAAAGGCGCAGGACCCGCACTCGAAGCAGTCGAAGAGGCCGTATTCCTTCGCCTCCTCGTACATGCCTTTTTCCGACAGCACGCTGATCATCGAAGGCATCAGTCCCATTGCGCAGATATCGATGCACCTGCCGCACCTGATGCAGGGGCCGAACTCCTCTGCGTGGATCACGCCTTCTTCCGGGAGGACGAGGATCCCGGAGGTGCCCTTGGTCACCGGGACATCAAGCGATGAGAGGGCAAAGCCCATCATCGGCCCGCCGGCAACCACCTTGGCCACATCGTCCCTGAAACCGCCGCACTCCTCGAACAGATCGGATATCTTGGATCCGACCTTTGCCATCAGGTTCTTCGGCTCCTTTATGCCTTCGCCGGTCACGGTCACCACCCGTTCGATCAGGGGCTTGCCGAAACGCGCCGCCTCATACACAGCATAGGCGGTGCCTACATTCTGCACGACGGCGCCGACGTCCATCGGCAGGCTGCGCGGAGGCACTTCCCTGCCCACAACAGCCTTGATCAGCATCTTCTCCGCGCCCTGCGGATACTTCACCTCAAGGGCCATAACCACGATGCCGGACTCTCCGCGAGCAGCCTCCTGCATCCTGGCTATCGCGTCGGGCTTGTTGTTTTCGATGCCTATGTATCCCTTAGCAACGCCGACGATCTTCATGAGGACCTTCAAGCCCTCGACTATCTCCCTGGGCTTCTCGATCATCATCCGGTAGTCGGCGGTGAGATACGGCTCGCATTCGGCCCCGTTGAGGATCACCACGTCGATCTTTTTTTCCTTTGGAGGCGAGAGCTTGACCGCCGCGGGGAAGGCTGCCCCGCCCATCCCGACGATGCCTGCTGCCTTCACCTTTTCTTTTAGTTCGTCGGCAGGGAGGTTCATATAATCAGGGGAGTCCTTCAGGCCGGTCCATTCCTCCTTCATGTCGTTTTCGATCACAATGGAGTTGATCATCCTGCCCATGGCGTTCATGAACTCGGCGATGGCTATCACCTTGCCTGAAACGGATGCGTGCACCGGGGCAGAGACAAAACCGCCGGGCTCTCCGATCATCTCGCCCTTCTTCACCTCCTGGCCGATTGACACGATCGGCTTGCAGGGCGCTCCGGCGTGCTGGCTGAGGGGTATGACTACTATCTTCGGCGGCTTTGCTTCGGTTATGGGGCTGTTTGCGGAAAGTGTCTTTTTATCAGGCGGATGTATCCCGCCCTTGAACGTCGCTAGACCCATGTGAGGTTTCCTCCTTGGGAATTCATGGCCCAAAAAAGCCTATTTGTGATACCATGCCGTCATACGGTATGTCAAGTGGTAGTTTTAGACTGCCGGTTAAGAATTGAAAATGATCACACGCCGCGCCGGACAGGTGCTTTTGCGAATACGCAACCCTTATTTCTCGCCGGTAGAATGCGCTGAAAAATGTCCTGCGATCAGATGGATTCCTCAATTCAAAAAATAATTATTCCCTTACCACTCAATCAAAGCCTATTTGACCTTTTCTTCGACCGGTAACACAGTGGTGTAAAGCTGCAACGAGTTATTCAGGAATAACCGCGGCTGCCGCTCCGCTGAACCGCTCTTAACAAAGGAAGCGTCCTGGGATGTAAGGCTTGCTCGGTTAAATGTCGCGACGTCGCTCCCTGAACAGGAGAATGCCGTTCCGTCAACGGTTCCGGAGGCTGCGCCGGAACCATTCAGGCGGATCATCCTGCTGTCAGCGCTGATGGTCCCTGATGCTGAATAAATATTCTGCGTAAAGCTGACCCCTGCCTGAAGAGGCACGACAAATATACCGGAGACCTTGATGGTATTACCGCTGACAGTGCCCGACCTGGACTCGGTCGTGCCGGGAACGATCCAACTGACGTTGCATCCGTTCTGATTGATCGTCGCCATCCCGCTGCCGGAGGGATATTCGGTTGTCGTCTCTCCTCCTCCGGTACAGGTTACCGTGCCGCTGCTCGTGTAGTTCCATTTGCCGGCGATGTTGGCGCATGATGGATTGCCACCGCCACCGCTGCCCCCCGCACCGCACGCACTTTTTAATGACTTATCCCCAAACCAGTTGCCCTGGCCCGGTGGCGCCTGTCTCGTGTATGCGCCCCCTGCATGCGTATCATTATTCGTCAAAACGCCGCTGAACTGCAGATTACCCGCTGCCTGACTTCCGAACTGGATGTTACTGCCGCTGACCAGACCGGCAAGGTCATTGCCTGCAAGAACGCCATCCAGAAAAAGTCGGCCGCTGAGCTTCCCTTCAACCTCCGCGAATTCAGCACACCAGGTAGAGCCTGTGTAAGGAGGGTGGGTTGAATTTAATGCACCTTCCCATGTCCCTGCTACACGCAGGGGAGTCCCGCCGCCTACTGCGGGGGCATTTCCTCCAGGTCCAGATGCGGTGTCGCCTCCAACAGTACCGCTTCCTCCAGATGCGCTGCCGCCGCCGCTTCCACCGCCGCATGAGATAAGAACAAGACCGCAGAACACCACGAAGAGAAAAAATAAAACCGGATGAATGCACCTATACTTACGCATAGCTGTCCCCCATTCACGTTTTTTTATTGTCAAACAGGGTTGACTATAGTCAAAGCAGTTTCTTTTGTCAATATGCTTTACACGGACCTTTACAGAGGCGCTGCAATAAACCGCACGCCAGGAGAATTTAACTCCCTGCGCCGGGTTGCAAACCCGGCCGCCCCACTTATCGCTTGACAGCCAGGGCATAACGTGGTTTCATTATAGAGTGAACCGCACGATGCCGGTAAAGAGCATAACCGCAGCGCTGTCAGTCGTCCTTCTCCTGGCGATCTCAGGCTGCGCAACCGTTGCCGGGGTTAATGAAGAACCCCAGAACGCTCCGCCCTACCCGACTTCGCCCTATGACAAATATGTGGAGGGCAAGCCGAATCTCGACCCCCGGGCCCAGGGTGGTTTTTATATCTGGAGAAATGGGAACTCGTGGCATGTCCGCGTTGTCGAGAAGGCAGAACAGCCCCGCGTGCTGTCGCCTGTCTGGCCGATTATCACCGGAACCATATCGCTGGAAAACGCGGTCGTGACCAATGTGCGCAGGGTGAATATCCCGCCTCTCGATGACATCCGCTACCGAAGGGAAAACATAACCTTCAGGTTCGAGATGAGAGAGAGTGTCGCAAGGCAGATCGCGGGGTTCGATTTCAAGGCCCTGCCCTCTTCCATTGATTACTGCATCACCCTTGAGGTCTTTGTTGACGGCAACCCCAGGCCGGGCATTGTCCACCTGGGCTCTTTCATGCATATACCCGAAACCCTGCCCCTCAGGATCTGCCTCCGCTCCTTCGACAGGTAATCCTGTCAGTCTGCTGCCTGCCGCATTCTACCGTGAACCGCGTTAAGGGGATGTCTTCTCGCACCACTGCCGGGCGTTCTGGAACATGCGAAGCCATGGAGAGGCGGCGAGGTCTTTCCTCCATTCCTCCGGCATCCATCCCCACTGCCATTTCAGAAATGTCCGCTCCGGATGAGGCATCATCACCAGATGCCTGCCGTCGGGGGAGCAGAGCGCGGTAATGCCGTCAGGAGAGCCATTGGGATTAAAGGGATACTCCTCTGTTATCCGTCCTTCGTCATCAACGTATCTGACCGGCGCAAGACCCTGGTCAAGGACCTTCCGCCGGATGGAATCATCAGGGAAATAAGCGAGCCCCTCGCCGTGGGCAACCCAGACTCCGAGGACCGAATTCTCCATGCCCTGAAACATGATCGCCGGGCTTTCAAGTATCTTCACCGTAAGGAATCGGGACTCGAACCTGCCGGATTTATTATGAATGAAACGCGGCTGTTCTGTATCCGGTATCCCCTGCCAGGGGGTCCAGCCGAGGAGCGCCATGAGCTGGCAGCCGTTGCAGACGCCGAGGCTGAAGGTGTCCGGCCGCCCGTAAAATGCCTGGAACTGCCTCCATATATTCCGGTTGTAACGGATCACGCCTGCCCACCCCTTTGCAGAGTCAAGGACATCCGCATAACTGAAACCGCCCACAAAGACAACACCGCGGAAGGCATCAAGGCTGACGCGCTCCTGCAGGAAATCGGTCATCGTGACATCCCAGGGCTCGAACCCAGCTGAAAAAAAGGCGGAAGCCATCTCCCGGTCCCCGTTGCTGCCCTCTTCCCTGATGATGGCAACCTTCGGCTTTGCGGCCTGATCGAGGACTGCCGGAGCAGTAGGCTCAGGCGTAAAAGAGAGGTGAAGGGAAGGGCCCTTCCGGTTATAAACTGCCTTCTCTTCCGCTTCAACGCATTCGGCTGTGCGCTGAAAGCGCTCCAGTCTGAAGCTCGTCTCTTCCCATATCCCCCGGAGGACCCGCATGTCTTCATCCAAAACAGTTACCGGCGGGGAGTGAGGGGTAAGGAGTGAAATGGATATCCGTTTGTCCGCCCGTGTCCGGCCGATAATCCCGAAGGCAATCCCCGCATCCTGAAGCATCGAAGATATTGCCTTCTCATTTTCCGGCAGGTATTCGATCACCATGCCCAACTCCTCGGAAAAGAGCAGGGGTATGACGACGTCTTCCACGCCGCCTGGAATAGGGGGACTGAGCGCCACCTCGATCCCGCAGTTTCCTGAAAAGGCCATCTCAAGAAGCGTGGTAATGAGGCCGCCGTCGCTCCTGTCATGGCCCGCGAGAATGATCCCTTTGTCGATGCAGGCCTGCACACATTCAAAGCATGCCTTGAGAAGCGCCGGGTCTTCCACATCAGGAGACTCATCACCAACCTGACCATAGCACTGGGCCAGGGCAGAGCCTCCCATGCGGTTCTTGCCGCTGCCGGGATCGATGAAGATCAGTCTGCTCCTGTCCGGCGCCTTGATATCAGGGGTGACGATCCTTGTGATATCAGGACAGGTGGCATAAGCTGAGATTACCAGCGTTCCTGGTGATTTGACCGTCTCGGTATTTCCGGAGGAGTCAGCGACCTGCGCTGCCATCGAGAGGCTGTCCTTGCCGCCGTCCACTGCGATGCCGAGGTCGATCATTATGTCTCTCATGGCGATTGCAGCGTCGTACAGCTCAGCCCCCTCGCCGGGGAGTTTAGGGGCCCACATCCAGTTGCCTGAGCACTTGATATCCCCAAGGGCTGTTATCTTCGCCCATACCATGTTCGTCACCGCCTCGGCAACGCTCATCCTCGCCATTGCGGCAGGATTGATGAGCCCCTTGAGCGGCTGCTCGCCGATGCTGATGACAGAGCCGGTCAGCCCGAAGTGGCTCTGTCCGATCACAGCTGCATCAGAGACCGTGAGCTGAAGAGGACCAGCGCATTGCTGCCTGGCGATGAGGCCGGTGACCGAGCGATCCACCTTGTTTGCAAGGAAGCGTTTCGAGCCGACGGAAAGGAGCCTCAGGACTCGCTCAAGGGCATCACGCACGGTGACGCCGGACGGCAGGGCAAGGGGAACGCGCCGCCGTTTTGCACGGTCAAGGACAAAGGTCTTCCGGGGCATGTCGCCCAGTATCTTGTCGAGCCTCAGATTTACGGGAGTGCTCCAGTCGGTTTCATCATGGAGAACGATGCAGCCGTTGCCGGTGATTTCGCCGATGAACGCGCAGGGGACCTTTTCACGGCCGCAGAGCTCGAGGAACTCTTCCGCGCGCTCGGGTTCGATGAGGAGGGCGTTTTGTTCCTGATACTCCGCCCCCCATATCTCGAGGACAGACAGCGTCTTGTCACCGAGCTGTATCTTTCTGATCTCGATCCTTGCGCCCGCGGGGTAGATGATCTCTTTGACGACGTTGCAGTTGCCGCCTGCGCCCTGATCGTGGATGCTTACTATCGGATTCCCGTCTCCCATCTCGACGCAGGCGCGGATCACCCGGTTCATCTTCTGCTCCATCTCAGCGTCGCCCCGCTGGACGGCGTTGAAGTCAAGCTCAGCGACATTCTCGCCCTGTATCATGCTT
>JAKAGF010000164.1 GCA_021825805.1 Nitrospirota bacterium | reverse complement strand
GCGACTGCGCGAAAGGCTGCTTCGTCGAACCTACCATCTTCGCTGATGTGCAGCCGGGCATGAGGATAGCGCGCGAGGAGATATTCGGTCCGGTGGTGTCGGTGCTCAGGGCAAAGGACCTCGCGGACGCCATAGCTATCGTCAATGATACGGACTATGGCCTTGTGTCGGCCATCTACACGCAGGATGTCAACGCATCCGCCAGGGCCGAGCGCGATCTGGATACCGGTATCGTCTACATCAACGCCTCCACTATCGGCGCGGAGATACAGCTTCCCTTCGGCGGCGCAAAACGGAGCGGCTACGGGCACAAAGAGGCGGGCGGAAGGGGAGGGGCGCTCGACATGTTTACCCGGTGGAAGGTTATCTACCGCGATTACAGCGGAAGGCTCCAGAAGGCCCAGATCGACCGGTGAGGCGATGACCGACAATCTCATCGAGCGGGCAAAAGGGGTGTTGACCAGCGCGCTGGTAGTACATACGGACATTGTCGTCAAGGATGCGGGGGGCATTTACGTTGAGGACGTATCCGGCAGGCGCTTTATGGACTTTTCATCGGGTCTGGCGACCGTGAACACCGGTCACAATCATCCGAAGGTGGTGGCGGCGATCAAACGGCAGGCCGGGATATTCATGCACTCCGGCAGCATCTTCCACTATGAGCCGGTCGTCCTGCTCGCCGAAAAGCTCCGCGGTATAACGCCTCCAGGCATGGATATGTTTTTCTTCAGCAATTCCGGCGCAGAGGCGGTTGAAGGGGCCATAAAGCTGGCACGCCACCATACCGGCAGGCAGGGCGTCGTCGCCTTTGTGGGTGGGTTCCACGGCAGGACATACGGCAGCCTGAGCCTCACGACATCCAACATCCTTTACCGGAGGAAATACCAGCCTGTGGTGCCCTCGGTCTACCATTCTCCGTATCCTTACTGCTACCGGTGCTTCTTCGGGCAGCGGCAGGATTCGTGCAGTATGGACTGTTATCGCTATCTGGAGCGGCTGCTGAAGCACCTCATCCCCCC
Organism: Nitrospirota bacterium; assembly: GCA_021825805.1. GTDB lineage: Bacteria > Nitrospirota > Thermodesulfovibrionia > Thermodesulfovibrionales > UBA6898 > JAKAGF01. The sequence continues at coordinate 5,408 of JAKAGF010000164.1, read as the reverse complement.
TGATGAAGTGGCATGCATCATTATCGAGCCGGTGCTCGGCGAAGGGGGGTATGTCGTACCGCCTGCCGGATTTCTCAACAGACTGCGGGACCTCTGCAGCCGCTGGGATATCATGCTCGTGCTTGATGAGGTGCAGGCAGGCATGGGAAGGACCGGCAGGTGGTTCGCCTCCGAGCACTTCGGCGTCATTCCCGACATCATGACCATAGCCAAGGGCATCGCCTCAGGCATGCCCCTCAGCGCCGTCGCGTCGCGGAAGGACATCATGCAGGCATGGCCTCCCGGCGCCCACGGCACCACCTTTGGCGGCAATCCCGTCTCCTGTGCTGCCGCGATCGCAACGATAGATGCGATACAGGAGCAGGGGATGCTCGGCAACGCCGCATGGGTCGGTGAATATGCCCTGAACCGCCTGCGGACGATACAGGCGTCGTATGATCGCATCGGCGATGTGCGCGGCCTGGGCCTTATGATCGGCATTGAATTTGTGAAAGAAGGAGGTCCTGACCCCGACGGCCTCAGGGACATCCTCAGGCGGTGCCTTGACAAGGGGCTGGTGCTTCTTGAGTGCGGGGTGGACAGGAACATCATCAGGCTTGCGCCGCCTCTCCTGACGACCGTTGCCGAGATGGAGCGCGGGCTGGATATACTCGAAGAGTCTTTGCGGGAGGCGGGCGCCGGAAGATGAAGCGTCGGAATATCATCATCATGGGCGCGGCCGGTAGGGACTTTCACAACTTCAACATGGTGTATCGCGATAACCCGCTGTATGACGTAAAGGCCTTTACCGCTGCGCAGATACCCTTTATCGGACGGCGTGTCTATCCTCCTGAACTGGCAGGCCCCCTCTATCCGGAGGGCATATCCATTTACCCCGAGGAAAAGCTGGATCACCTCATTTCCCATTATCAGGTTGTTGAGGTGGTCTTTGCCTACAGCGACGTGTCGCACGAGCAGGTGATGCACCGGGCGTCCCTCTGCCTGTCTCTGGGGACTGATTTCATACTCCTCGGCCCCCATGGGACCATGCTCGATTCCGCTGTTCCGGTCATATCCGTCTGCGCCGTGCGCACCGGCTGCGGCAAGAGCGGGGTCACGAGGTATGTCCTGAAGGTCCTGAGGGAAAAGGGGCTGCGGCCGGCCGCGATCCGCCACCCCATGCCCTATTGCGACCTGACAAAAGGACGGCTGCAGCGCTTCGGGACCATGGAAGACCTTGAACTCCACAGCTGTACCCTTGAGGAGAGGGAGGAGTATGAGCCGCTGATTCAGTCAGGCGTCGTCGTCTTTACAGGGGTGGATTATGCGGCGGTCCTGAAGGCCGCGGAGAAAGAGGCCGACATTATCGTCTGGGACGGAGGCAACAACGATCTCTCTTTTATCAGGCCCGGCCTCGAGATCGTTGTCTTTGATCCCTATCGCGCAGGCCACGAACTCTCGTATCATCCCGGGGAGACGAATCTCAGGAGGGCTGACATCGCTGTCATAAACAAGGTGGACACCGCGGGAGAAGAACTCATCAGGACGGTGGAACACAATGTGCGGATGCTTAACCCCCATGCGGTCATTGTCCGCACCGAGTCCCGCATCAGCGCGGACGCGCCTGAAGAGATCCGCGGCAAGCGGGTCCTGGTCGTGGAGGACGGCCCGACCGTTACCCATGGAGGCATGCCGCACGGGGCCGGCTTTATCGCTGCGCAGCGGTTCGGCGCAGCGGAGATCATAGACCCGAGGCCCTATGCCAGGGGCTCCATCAAAGACGCCTTTTCACAGTATCCGCACATCGGAAGCCTGCTGCCGGCCATGGGCTATGCTGCCGCGCAGATCGGGGAACTGGCCGAGACGATCCGCTCCATTCCCTGTGATCTTGTTCTCATCGCTACGCCGGTTGACCTGGGGAGGCTCCTCTCTCTGGACAGGCCTGTTCAGCGGGTGAGGTACGATATCGCCGAGGCGAACGGGTTCGACCTGAAGGGATGCATCGAGGGGTTTGTGGACAGTGTCCGGCATTGACGGCGCAAGGAGGCCGCATCCGCGATAATCGTTTTTTAAGGAAAGACGAAAGGGGAAGGCGTCAGGCGGATGAGATCAGCGGGAGATGATCCTGTTTCCGGCGTCTACCTTGATGATCCGCGGCTTTAAGTTGCGGGTTTTGCCGTCTTCGAAGTAGCTGTAGCAGAAGATGATCACCTTGTCTCCGACAACGCCCTTGCGCGCGGTAGGGCCGTTGAGACATATCTCGCCTGACCCCCTTTTCCCAGGGATGACGTAGGTCTCGAAGCGCTCCCCGTTGTTCACGTTGCTGATCATGACCTGTTCATAGGGGATGATGCCCGCCTTGCTGAGGATGCCCTCATCGATCGTGATGCTGCCCTCATAGGCAAGGTTGGACTCGGTCACCGTCGCCATATGTATCTTGGCCCTGAGCATGCACCTCAGCATACTGTCTCTTTCAGCGTTTTTCTCATTCTATGATTTTCGGGACCCTGTAGAATTTTTCAGTCCGGTCCGGGGCGTTCAGCAGAGCCTCTTCCCTTGACAGGGATTCTCTCGGGACGTCTTCCCTGACGACCGTGGCAAGAGAGATCACGTGGGACGTAGGCTCCACTCCGGCTGTATCCAGTTCATTGAGTTTGTCGATGTAGGAAAGGATGCTGTCGAGATTGGCGGCGAACCGCGTCTTCTCCTCATCAGAGAGAGACAGCCGGGCCAGCCGGGAGAGATGTTCGATGGATACCTTCATGACTCAGATCTTGGTCAGGTTGGCCAGTTTGAGGGAGAGCCGTTTTACGCCGATATTGGGGAAGTTCACCATCACCTTCTGGTCGTCGCCGTTTCCGTAGCAATCCCGTATAACCCCGATCCCCCAGACCGGATGTTTGACCCTGCACCCTGAAGAGAAGAGCGGCTTGATCTTCTTGATCTCGGGCCTGGCCTTTTCGCCCCTGCACCTCACGTCGCGCGGCTCCGACACCTTCTCGATCCAGTGGCAGTAATGCCGGGGGAGGTCCTTGAGAAAGCGGGATGGTTCCTGCTCCTGTATGCGCGAATAGAGCCTCCGCTTCCGCGCGCCGCTCAGGAGCAGCAGGTCCTTGGCGCGGGTCATACCCACGTAGAAGAGCCTTCGCTCCTCGGATATCTCTTCCTCGTTGCCGTTGGCCTTGAAATAGGGGAGAAGCCCCTCCTCAAGCCCGATGATGAAGACAACGGGGAACTCGAGGCCTTTGGCGTTATGCATGGTCATGAGAGAGACATGGTCGCCGCCGGAAGATTCCTCGACAGTCGTGAGCAGCGAGGCGCGGTCGATGAACTCCCGGATCTCCTTTCCCGCTGCCAGGGCGATGAGTTCGGCAATGTGCTCTTTCCGCTCATCGTCAAGACTTGCCAGGTAGCCGGTCTTCTCGATGACCGCCTCCAGGAATGCATCCGCGTAATTGTAGGAACCTGACGACAGTTTCTCCACGAGAGCAGCGAAGGTCCCCAGCTTGTCCCTGGTCGCCGTGACGATGCCGTTTCCCCTGATGCAGGCCTTTATGGTGTCGAAGATGCTCATGGTCTTTTTCTTCGCCTCGTTCTCGAGCTTCGAGAGGGTGGCGGAGCCGATGCCCCGCGGCGGGCAATTGATGATGCGCCTCAGGCTGACGTTGTCGCCGTGGTTCAGGACCAGACGGGCGTATGCGATGACGTCCTTGATCTCCTTCCGCTGGTAGAAGCTGATGCCGCCCACGATATGGTAGGGAAGGCCGGTCTCGCGCAGGGCGTCTTCCACGGGCCGGGACTGGAGGTTCACCCGATACAGGATGCCGACATCGCGATAGGCGAAGGCGCCTTTAAGGTAGAGTTCCTTGATGATCTTCGAGACGTGTTTTGCCTCCTCCTCCTCGTTCAGAAGCCAGCAGAAATGCACCTTCTCGCCGGCGTCCCGTTCCGTCCAGAGCTTCTTTGCCTTGCGGTTGGCGTTGCCGGAGATGACCGCGTGGGAGGCATCGAGGATGTTCTGGGTGGAGCGGTAGTTTCTTTCGAGCCTCACGACCTTGGCGCCGGGGAAGTCTTTTTCGAACCGGAGGATGTGCCTGACGTCAGCGCCGCGGAAGCGGTAGATGCTCTGGTCGTCGTCGCCCACGGCGCAGATGTTTTTGCGGTCAAGGGCCAGCAGCCTGACCATCTGGTACTGGGAGGCGTTGAGGTCCTGGAATTCGTCGACGAGGATATGGGGAAACGCGCCCTGGTATTTCTTCAGGACAGGAGGGTGTTCCCTGAAGAGTTTCACCGTGAGCATGATCAGGTCGTCGAAGTCGAGGGCATTGCTGCGCTTCAGTTCGTCCTGGTACCGGACATAGACCCTGGCGAGTTTTTCGTCGAAGCCGAACCCGTCTCCCGTTGCGAGGAAATCCTCCGGTCCTATGAGGGAGGACTTCAGGATATTGATCCGAGAGGAGACCCCCTTGTAGAGCGCCTCATATATCTTGAACTCCTTCAGGATGTGACGTATGAGGGTGCAGCGGTCGTCCTCGTCATAGATCGAAAAGTCGGGAGCGTACCCAAGGGTCTTTATCTCTTTTCTCAGTATCTTGCCGCACTGGGAGTGGAGCGTGCCGATCCAGGTCTGCCTGAGGTCTTTTCCCAGGAGATGCTGGATCCGCTCCTTCATCTCGTTGGCCGCCTTGTTGGTGAAGGTGACGGTAAGGATGGACTCGGGAGAGATCTTGTGGGTCTTTACGAGATATGCGTATTTATGGGTGATTACCCTTGTCTTGCCGCTGCCTGCCCCTGCAAGCACCAGCAGGGGACCTTCACAATGTTTTAATGCCTCTTTCTGCTGTGGATTGAGATCTTGCATTAAACTTTCTTTTGACATTATTTGTTCCAGGCATTTTAGGATAACAGATTTACCCCCTATAAATCCAGTATGCAAGCCAAAAAGGGCGGTTATTCGACGGTGACGCTCTTGGCCAGGTTCCTCGGCTGATCAACGTCGCACCCCCGGAGAACTCCGATATGATAGGCAAGCAGTTGCAGGGGGACCGCAAGGAGGAGCGGAGAGAGAAAGGCGTTGGTGTCGGGTACGGTGACGCAGTTGCCGGAGATCTCCTCCACCTCGCGGGCGCCCTCCGCGGCGACGGCGATGACGTTGCCTCCCCTGCTGTTGACCTCCTGGATATTCGTGAGCATCTTCTCGAAGAGCGGGTCTCTGGATACGAGGATGACCACGGGGAGTCCCTCGTCGATGAGGGCTATCGGCCCGTGTTTCATCTCGCCGGCAGGGTATCCCTCGGCGTGGATGTAGGATATCTCCTTGAGCTTCAGCGCCCCTTCGAGGGCGATCGGATAATTGATGCCCCTGCCGAGGTAGATGAACCCCCGCGCACTGCAATAGTCGCGGGCGATCGTTTTGATCGCCTCATCGG
>JAKAGF010000010.1 GCA_021825805.1 Nitrospirota bacterium | reverse complement strand
CAAGCCCCCCCCTGCGCATATTTTTTATCAGAACGCAGAATATTTGTCAAGGTTTTTGCCCGCCGGAAAGTGTAGCGGATTATGAATTCATCGCAGGAGCAGTCTGGAGGCAATCGTCTCGGCAAGTCCGGACAGGGTGTCATCACGCGCCCCGAAGACAACATAGACATCCCGGCCGGGAGGCGTAACCGACAGTTCTTCCCTTGATACCACCCTGGCCCGTCCGCCCGATGCGCGCACGCCTGCTGCGATATCCTCGCTCGATATATCTTTTGCCGCAGTTCCCCCCGCATAGTATATGGGAAGGAGGAAGAGCTGGTCATCCGGCCTGAGATGTTCTGCAAATGTCCTGATATATCCCTCCCGCATCAGCCTCGTGGGACCGAACCCGTGGGGCTGGAAGACGTAACAGATGCGCCCGCTGATCCGGGCCATCGTCTGCATCAGGCCGGCTATCTTGTGAGGGTTATGCGCATAGTCATCGATCACCAGATGCCGCCCGTCGTTCAGGTGAATATCAAAACGTCGTTCGATCCCCGAAAATTGGGGAAGCACCCCGGAGATGTCAGCGCCGCGAACGCCCAACTCCGAGAGGACCGCAATGCAGGCGAGGGCGTTATAGAGATTATGTTTTCCCGGAAGAGCGAGCCGGTACTGTGTTTCCTGAACCCTGAACCTGGTCTCAAAGGCGCTGTATTCCACGTCTACGGCTCGGCAGCCGGAATCGCTGTCAATCGAAAACTTCCTGACATCGCCGAGGTCGCATGCGGCCAGGTTCCGGTCATCCCCTCCGCTGATGACCACCCCTGATGTGTTTCTCGACAGTTCCGCGAACAGCGCGCCCGTTTCGGCTATGGAGTGGTGGTCAAGATCAAGGTTCAAGATAAGGGACTCGGCCGGCCGATAGTTGACAATCGTTCCGTCTGATTCGCATGCCTCTACTACCAGCATGCCGGACTTCCCCGCGATATAGTTGCCGGCATTCGCCGCTGACCTGAACTGTTTCACCCTTCCGCCGCCGAGGAAGTTCGGCTCCATGCCGAGTTGACGCATGATCCAGGCGAGCATGCCGGCTGTTGTTGATTTGCCGCTCGTCCCCGCAACCGCAATAGTCTCGAAACCAGCGACAATCTCGGCCAGGTATTCAGGCCTGGTCTTCAGCGGGATGCCCAATTCCATAGCCTTCACGTATTCCGGGTTGTCGTGCTCTACTGCGGTACTGAAGACAGCCAGGTCAAAGGATCGGTCTATGGCCTTGCCGTCCTGCTGAATGAGAGTGATACCCTGGGCTGTGAGTGACGCGCGGATGGGATGGCCGGGATCGCGGTCAAAAAGCCTGTCCGAGCCAAAGACGGTATGGCCGCGGTCTGCCATAAAACCAGCTATGGCGGAGACGCCGCTGCCCCCTATGCCGGAAAAGAGTATCTTCACTTGACGAATCAGGTCGGAAACGTGGACGCCTCACTGCGCAAAGATGATCGATTTAAACCCATCTTTTTCAAGTGCAGTCGCCTGAACCGCCGCCTTCCTGCGGTCTTCAAACCTGCCGACGAGGACCCGGTGCGCGGCCTTGCCTGCCTTGAGGTTCTTCACAGCCTCGTCCCGGAGAATAAAGGCGTCAAAACCCTTCTTCTTCAGTCGGTCCACCAGCGCGCTCGCATTCTTTTCATCCACAAATACACCCACCTGCACCGACACCTTCGGCCGTGAAGCTGCAACTGATATCTCACGCGCCGGAGCAGGGGACCTGGCCGCATCAGGCGCCGCGGGTGCGGCCTTCTCCGCCTTCTGCCGCGCGGTCTGAGCCTTCTTCTCCACCTTTGACTGCTGTTCATTCTGGGCAGTGGCCGATTCCATGGGTTGCGCTGCCACGGTCTCCTTCACGCCCTTTTCGGGCATGTTGTCTTTCACCTGGACCGGCTCCTGCTTCGCCGGAGGCGCAGAGGGCTTCCGCGCAACCTCCTGGCTGGAAGGGAAAAGTAATTTCCGAGCATAGAGGCCTCCGAAGACCGCAACAGCGACGACAACAACCGCGGCGGCAGCCAGCAGGACTTTATTTGTTCCCTTTTTCTTTGCAGGCAGGATATCCTCTTCCAGGACGTCATGCGACGCCTCAGCGCCGGCAGCCGCCCGTTCCCCCTGGCCGGCTGGAGCTGCCGCGGGGGTGTGCTCATCCTCGTCCATTGCATAATCAAGATAATCATCCGTCTCCGCGCTGGAGCCGCCGGACTCCTTCCGCTGCGCCGTATCCGGAGGAGCGGCAAACCAATCCTCCTCAGCCTGAGGAGAGGCCTTCAGTTCCTTCTGCATCGCCCCTTTGAAGGACTCCCTCTCTCTCGCCGGGCGTCCCGTCTTCTCGGAAGGAAGAAGTTCTTCTTCCTCCTCTATCGGCAGTATCTCTTCCAATGCCGGGGCAGCAGCCTTCCCCAGTATCTTTTCGGTCTTGGCCACGATATCAGCCGCCCCGAACGGCTTCGCCATGACATCCACGACACCGATCGCTGAGGTGTATTTCGGGTCCAGTTCGCCGGGGTGGGTGATGAGCATCACCACCGGCGTACTGCTGAGGGCGCTGACGCCATGGATAGCCTTGCTCAACTTCAGCCCGTTGGATTCGGGCAGAAACAGGCTGATGAAGATCAGATCAGGGATGATCTCCTTTGCTTTCGCTATACCCTCCGCGGGAACGGCTGTCGCCGTCACCTCATATCCCCTGGACCGGAGTGTTTCAGTGATAAGGTCGGAAACCTCCGTGTCCTCATCAATGACGAGGATCTTCTTTGCCATAAAGCGCCTCCTGACTCATTTTTCGGCCATCCGGAATTTTTCACGCTGCATCTGTTCCTCTTTTTCCCTGACCCGGCTGTTCTGGTTGCGCAGGATGAAGAAAAAGAGCGCGTAGCTGAGCACAGAGGCCGCCCCGAGATAAACGAGGTTTTCCGTTATTATACTATCTTGAAGAAACTCGACCATATCGGTGAGGCCCGCCCTGACGGCTATGAATAAGACGGCAAATACGATGAAGGCGAACTGGGCAAGCCGGAGAAAGCTCCTTATGCTTTCCTGCTGCTGCTTCAGCTCTTTGGTTTCCCGCGCCCGGCTTTCAAATACACAGCTTGCGCACTCCCTGAACCCGGCGATGCGGTGCCTTTTGCAGATGTTCTGCCTCCGGCATTTGGGACAGGTGTAAGCCTCCCGGCCCTTGATGTAGTCGTCACAGACTGAACACCTGATGAGTTCCTCGCCGCCTTCGGCTCTGCCGTTCATATCGTCACTCTTCCGCTGGTATGCGCTCTGCAGTTGGTTTTTCGTGCTCCATCAGAAGCTCCCCTTCCCTGCAACTCTTCGCCCGTCGGACGAGGTCGCTGCTCCTCACCCCCTCCGGCGCCCTCATGTATACTGTCTGTTCATTTCTGGCCGAAACGATCTCTTCGCCCGCCTCATCCCACAGCGCATCAACGGCAAAAGACCTGTCCTCCAGTCCGGGGGAGAGATATTGGACAGAGTCGCCCACATCAAGCCTGTTTCTCATCTGCACCGTCGCCTTCCCTTCCCGGAGGCCCATGACGACCCCCACCAGTTCGTGGCTCATGCGGTAGCCCTCGCCGTCAGAGTTGAAATCAGCGTCAGGCTGCCTTCCGAAGAACATGCCGGTCGTGTATCCCCTGCTGCTGAACATCGACAGTTCCCTGGCCCATCGCGCCTTTACATTATAGGACATTTTCCCTTCCAGCGCATCTATCGCCTCGCGGTATGTCTTCACCACTCCGGCGACATAGTTTATCCCCTTCATCCTCCCCTCGATCTTGAAGCTGTCCACGCCGGCATCCGCGAGCAGCGGCAGGTGTTCGATCATGCAGAGGTCTTTGGAGCTCATAAGGTATGTCCCCCTCGCGTCTTCAAAAACCGGAAGATACTGGCCCGGCCGCTTCTCCTCCATAAGGCTGTAGGTCCATCTGCAGGAGTTGGTACACTCGCCCGTATTTGCCGACCGGGAGGCGAGGAAACTGCTGATATAGCACCTGCCTGAATAGGAGATGCAGATCGATCCATGGACAAAGACCTCCAGTTCAAGCGAGGTGGCGGCCCTTATTTCGCGTATCTCATCGATGCCCAGCTCCCTCGACAGGATGAGCCGCGAAGCGCCGGCGTCCTCCCAGAAGCGGGCTGCCGCGACATTGGTAATATTGGCCTGGGTGCTTATATGCAGTTTCAGGTGCGGCGCCCTGCTCCTGACGAGGGTGAAGACGCCGGGGTCGGAGACGATCACACCGTCCGGAACTACCTCCGCGAGCAGCTCGATGTGGCCCTCAAGGGCGGTCAGGTCCCTGTTATGGGGAAAGATGTTGACAGTCACAAACGGCCGGGCGCCACGGCTTCGGGCATAGGCGACGGCTTCCCGCAATTCCGTTTCATTGAAATTTCCCGCCTTGCCCCTGAGGCTGAACTGCGAGCCGCCGAGATAGACCGCGTCCGCCCCATAATGAATGGCGGTCCGCAGCTTCTCGAAATCACCCGCAGGCGCAAGGAGCTCGGGCTTTTTCACGATGCCCCTGCTCCGGCAGCGGAGGAGCGGCACTCCCCTATCGCCTCGCGGGCGAGCCGGTCACAGCGTTCGTTTTCAGGATGGCCGTTGTGCCCCTTGACCCAGATCCAGATGACCCGGTGCGGACGGGCCGCCTTCAGGAGCCGCTCCCACAGGTCCCTGTTGAGCACATCCTTTTTCTGGGAATTGCGCCAGCCGTTCCGCTGCCAGCCCTGTATCCATTCGGTCATGCCCCTGACAACATAATTGGAATCAGTCGAGACGCGGACATGACAGGGCGACCTGAGCGCCTCAAGCGCCGCTATCACTCCCATGAGTTCCATGCGGTTGTTGGTGGTCATCACCTCGCAGCCGGAGAGTTCCTTTTCCCTGTCCCCTGTTCTCAGTATCGCTCCAAAGCCTCCGACACCAGGGTTGCCGCTGCAGGCCCCGTCAGCAAAGATCTCCACATGATGTCCGGCCGGTCTGCTCATAATTTTTATATTACCCGTTCATCCCCCAAAATGCCAAAGGGAGGCCTTCTCAACAGCCGCCGGCCTTTTCCCAGGCCATCGCCTTTTCATAATGCCTGAAGAGACGTTCGCGCCGCCTGAACTCGCGGGAGTGCGCGCTCCTTCTGCCGTTGCGCTCCTCAACGCCCATGTCAGCGTGGAGCATCTCATGATAAACGACGTATGCGACGTAGTACCCCGGAATACGCTTCCTGTCGAGGAAGGGATTGATGCGGATGGTGTTCGTGCGGCAACTGTAACTGCCGAGGGTCCTTTTTCTCACCCTGCCGCCGCAGCTTCTGCCCCAGGTGATCCCCGCGGATATCCCGCCGCTGAAGTACTCCTGATTGATCGCATCGAAGACGGGGAGAAGATCGTGACAACGGCCCGCGGTTGCGCAGCTGACGCGCCGCTGCTGCTGCTTTTTGACAAGCCCCTCGTGCTTCTTTATGAAATCCCTCATCAGCGGCGTTTTTACCCGCGTTTCCCTGATGAAGTCAGCCACCTCGCTCATCACCGCCGGACATGCGGCGAGGAACATATGGTGCATCCTGACGGACACCTTTTTCCCCGCGCGGCGGACCGAGATCATGGTCACGGCATTGTCCGTAAGGACAAGGGAGAGTTCCATGCCGACCGCCTCGCGGATTTCCTCCACAAAGGCCGCTGCGTCACGGGGGAAGGGGAGAGTCATCTGTGTCGCCGCTTGTCTATGCAGCCGTCTCATGAAGGGTGTTCCGGAAGGAAGACGGGACGTGAAGGATGCCGGCGCTAATAGTGTTTCTTCAGTTCGCCCAGGACCTGCTTTGCAACGTTCTTCAGGGTCTCGAAAACACCCGGACCGGTCACAGCCACCGCCTCGAAGTAGGGGATGTTCCTCGGGTTCAGGAGTTTGTTCATGTTGTCCAGGGGGGCCGCGCTGGGCAGGTCGCGCTTGTTGTACTGGACGGTATAGGGGAGCTTGTCCAGATCGTATCCCTGTTCGGCAAGGTTGATCCTGAGGTCATCGAGGCTCTCGATGTTCGCCTCCATGCGCTCGATCTGGCTGTCCGCAACGAAGACAACGCCGTCAACGCCCTTGAGGATGAGCTTGCGGCTGGCTGCGTAGAAGACCTGGCCCGGGACCGTGTAGAGATGGAACCGCACCTTGAACCCCTTGATGTCGCCGAGCGCAAGGGGAAGGAAGTCGAAGAAAAGGGTCCTCTCCGTCTCGGTGGCTAAGGAGATGAGCTTGCCCTTCTGGTCCGGGTTCGTCCTCTTGTACACGAATTGAAGATTCGTCGTCTTGCCGCAGAGCCCAGGGCCATAGTAGACGATCTTGCAGTTTATCTCTCGCGAGGAATAATTAATAAAGGACACTTAGTAACATACCTACCTGAACAGATTGTCTATGTCTTCATCGCTGATCTCGGCAAAGGGCGAATCGTCCAGCTTCCCTTCGGTCTTGTCGCGCTCGGACTTACTCGTGATGTCGCTGAATATGCGGACAAGGGCCTCTGACGCCTTTTTCACCCTCAGGCGGACAAGGCCGAGGGACGATCTGCTGTCGAAGATGACAACGAGGATGATCCTCTGGCCGATAAGGGAAATGTGGATGTTGTCCTTCTCTCCCTCATGAAAGAGGATGGTGAACTCCCGCTCTCCGAGGAGCCGGGCTATCCCCCCCGTTGCCGCGATGTTGCCGGCGGTGAGGGACGCAAGTGAGGTAGTGTCGATGTCGTGCGTCTCGCCGGCCGAGGCGATGAGCTGCCCGTTTTTGTCCACCAGGAAGACGACCTTTGCGTTGGTCTGGACATACAGACGCTGGAGTTCCTCATCGATACGGCTGAACTCCTCTTCATACATTACCAGGTCAGAGCTGCTCATAGCACCTTCAAAATATCATAAGATACGGCACTTTAGCAACCGCATTTTTCGGCTGCCTGCAATTTGGCCCACTCCCGGTCCACCTCTTCCTGCATCGCCTTGAGGAGCCATTCATTGCCCTGCTCGAAAAGATGCTTGAACCTCCCCTGGGGCTTGAGGAAGTCCACGACAGGGAGCTTTTCCTTGGGCGTGAAGGTGATTTTGGTGACGCCGTTTTCGATCTCGTAGAGAGGCCAGTAACAGGTATTCACCGCCGTCCTCGCCAGGGTGATTGCATCGTTCGTCTTCGACCGCCAGCCGCGGTTGCAGGGTGAGATGATATTGATGAACTTCGCGCCCGGCATCTCGTGGGCCTTCTTCACCTTCTTCATCAAATCCATCCAGTGGGACGGCGAGGCCTGGGCGGCAAAGGGGATGTTGTGCTCGGCCATGATCTTCGTGAGGTTCTTCCTCGGCCGCAGCTTGCCGGGGACGCAGGAGCCCGCCGGACAGGTGGTGGTGTCGGCGCCGAGGGGCGTGGCGCTCGACCGCTGGATGCCTGTGTTCATGTATGCCCCGTTGTCGTAGCAGATGTAGATCATGTCATGGCCGCGCTCCATGGCGCCCGAAAGGCTCTGAAAGCCGATGTCATAGGTCCCGCCGTCGCCGCCGAAGGCGATGAACTTCACCTCCTTGTCGATCTTCCCCTGCTTCTTGAGGGAGCGGTACATCGTCTCAACGCCCGACAGCGTGGCAGCCGCGTTCTCAAAGGCTGTGTGTATCCAGGGAATCTTCCAGGCAGTATACTCGGAGATGCAGCTTGAGACCTCGAGACATCCGGTCGCATTAGCGGCGATCACGGGGTATTCGGTTGCCATCAGCGCCATCTTGACGATCGTGGGCGCTCCGCAGCCGGCGCACATCCGGTGGCCGTGGGTGAAGAGGTCCTCTTTTTTTGAAAGCTCTTTTAAGGTCAGTCCTGTTGCCATGTTATTCCCTCACTCCTATGTATTCTTTGCATGCCCTGATCTTTCCGCCGGCCGCGATCTCCGCAAGTTCGTTGAAGACCATTTCGCCATGGGAGGGCAGATAGTCCCTGCCGCCCAGGCCGTAGATCTTGTTGATCAGCGCCGGCCTGTTTTTCATCTGATAGAGGGCCGAGCTCACCTCCATGAAAAGCGGGCCATACCCGCCGAACGAGTCAGAGCGGTCCATCACGCACACTGCCTTGGTATTCTTCAGAGCTTCAGCCATCTCCTCATAGGGGAAGGGCCTGAAGAGGCGCGGCTTCAGGAGTCCGGCCTTGACCCCCTTGTCCCGCAGTTCGTCGACAACGTCCTTGGTCGTGCCTGCTGCGGAGTTCAGGATGACCACGGCGATATCCGCATCCTCGAGGCGATAGGCCTCGAAGAGGCCGTACTTCCTGCCGCTCAACTTCTCGAAATCCTTCGCCACGTCAAGGACCACATCCTTTACCTTCATCATCACCTCGTGTTGCGCGCGCTTGTATTCGTGGTACAGGTCGGTGAGGATAAGGGGGCCATAGCTCTTGGGCTTTTCCAGGTCAAGGAGCGGGAAGAGGTTCTTGAACGGGCCGACGAAGTCCTTCACAGCCGCGTCTTCGAGATATTCCAGCCTCTCGATCGAGTGGCTGATGATAAAGCCGTCCATGCAGACCATCACCGGAAGCCTGATATCCATGTGTTCGCCTATCCGGAAGGCCTGGATGGTGTTGTCATACGCCTCCTGTCCGTTCTCCGACCAGATCTGTATCCAGCCGGTGTCCCGGGCGCCCATGGCGTCGGAGTGGTCGCCGTGGATGTTCAGGGGCGCGGAGAGGGCCCTGTTAACCACCGGCATGATGATCGGAAGCCGGTCGCCTGATGCGATATGGAGCATCTCCCACATGAGAGCAAGCCCCTGTGACGACGTTGCGGTCACGACCCTGCCGCCGGCAGCGGAAGCGCCGATACAGGCTGACATGGAGCTGTGTTCGCTCTCCACGAGGATCGCCTCGGTATCCACCTTGCCGTTGGAAATGAAGGATGCATACCGCTGCATCATGTCGGTCTGGGGGGTGATCGGGTATATGCCGCAGACATCGGGATTCACCTGGCGGAGCGCATTGGCAACCGCCTCATTGCCGGTTACTGCAACAACCTTTGCCATCTATTTGCCCTCCTCTGCCATCTCAATCGCCTTCTTGCCCTTCTTGCCTGGGCACTCAAGGGCGCAGATGCCGCAGCCCTTGCAGAAGTCGTAGTCGAATTCAGCGCGCTTGCCGTCCTTTACCTTCACCGCCATGTCAGGGCAGTAGATCCAGCAGAAAAGGCACTGAATGCAGTTTTCCTCTATCCACACCGGCCTGAATGCCCGCCATGAACCGGTCTTGAACTTTGCGGCGGACCCTCCTTCGAGGACCACGGAACCAGGGGGCAGGTCTCTCCATCCCTTCTGTTTCATCCTTCCTTTACCTCCTCATACCCTCTTCTGGCCGCCTCGATATTGCCGTCAATGACCTTCTGGGCGAACTTCTTGCCAAAGCTCTTCCGCACATCCTCAAGGAGGTCCTCGATACTGACGAGGCCGGTCACCTTGCAGAGGGCGCCGAGCATCGGCGAATTCGGCATCGCCCTGCCGAAACAGTCGAGGGCTATCCTCGTGGCATCAACAGTGTACACCTTGTTCGAAGGCCCGACCTTCAGCTTCTGCCGGATCTCCTTAGGGTCCCGCGAGGTGTTGACCACAAAGGCAGCGCCCTCCCTGGCGCCTTCGGCAACATTAATGCTGTCGAGGAGCGTTGCGTCGACAACCGCTACCACATCGGGATTCAGCACCGGGCAGTGCATCCTCAGTTCCTTTGAACTCACCCTGTTGTAGGCCCGCAGGGGAGCCCCGGCCCTCTCGGGTCCGTATTCTGGAAAGGCCTGGACGTGCCTTCCGCCGCTGAGGCAGGCGTCGGCAAGGACCTTTGCCGCGGTCACCGTTCCCTGTCCGCCTCTGCCGTGCCATCTGATCTCGAGTGTCGCAGACATGTTTTTCCTCCGGATTAAAAATTGGATTTTGATTTTAAATGATTCCAGTCCGTTTTTTCAATAAGAATATTTAATTATTAACATTTTTTATGACGATTTGACATGCCGCGGGGAGTTGTTTATAGTGTAATTTCCATGGCGATACAGAGCATGACAGGGTTCGGAAGCGCGGAAGGGCCGGGCTGCAGGGTTGAGGTCCGTTCCATCAACCACCGGTTCATGGACATCTACCTGAAGACCCCGTCCTTCCTCAACCAATTGGAAATGCCTTTCCGCGCGCTGCTGAAGGAACGGTTTTCCCGCGGCAAGTTCGACGTCTCGGTAATCGTCTCCCTTACCGCTGCCACTGATTTCGTCATCAACGCTGATGCTGTCAGAAAGCTCCGAGGCGCGTTCAGGCAGCTTCAGGAGGAACTCGCCCTGCCGGGCGAGCTTGACATCAGCACCCTCGTCAGCCTCCACGAACTCTTCATCGGCACGGAACAGGGATATGACGCCGAGGCTATCATGACCCTTTTCAGACAAGCGGTGGAAGACCTGCGGGCGATGAGGATGAGGGAAGGCGCGTCGCTGGCAGCGGAGATCAGCAGCATGACGGATGAACTGGCAGGGATGAACAACCGTATCAGGACATTCTCCGCCACCATCGCCGCCGACGCGCTCGATAAGTTCAACGAGCGGTTGAAAGTCCTTCTGGAGGGCAGGGAGATCGACCAGGGCCGCATACTCCAGGAGGCGGCGGTCATCGCCGCGCGGCTTGACATCTCCGAGGAGATAACCCGCATCGACAGCCACCTGAAACAATTCAAAGCGCTCATGGCCGGCGGTGGTATAATAGGGAGAAAGCTGGACTTCATCCTGCAGGAACTTAACAGGGAAACTAACACCATAGCCTCGAAATCCTCTGCATACGAGGTTTCGAGCCTGGCGGTGGACATGAAAACCGAGATAGAGAAAATCAGGGAGCAGGTGCAGAACATAGAATGAAAAAAGGAGACGTGAGCCCGATACTCGTCAACATCGGCTTCGGCAACGTTGTGGCCGCCTCCAAGGTGGTAGCTGTCGTGACGCCGGGTTCTGCCCCCATCAAGCGGATGCGCGAAGAGGCTGGAAAGCTGGGCAAACTGGTAGACGCCACCCAGGGGAGGAGGACCCGGTCCATCATCATCACCGAGAGCGACCATATCATCCTCTCCGCGCTCCAGGCCGAGACGATCACTCAGCGTTTCATCGAGGGAAAGAGCGGTCTTGGCGAAGAGGAGTAGAGGGACCCTGTTCGTGATATCAGCGCCGTCTGGCGCCGGGAAGACGACGTTATGCCGGCGGGTCGTGGCGGCCGACAAACGACTCAGGGAATCGGTCTCCTACACGTCCAGGCAGCCCCGCAGGGGCGAGAGGAACAACAGGGACTACACCTTTGTCACTGCCGATGAATTCAGGAAGATGGCAAGCCGCGGAGAGTTCGTTGAATGGGCGGAGGTGCACGGCAATCTCTACGGCACCTCGCGAAAACGCCTGAGGGACCTTCTGGCAAAGGGGTTTGACGTTCTCCTGGATATCGATACGCAGGGCGCTGCCCAGTTCAGAAGGGCATTCCCGGATGGCGTTTTCATCTTTATCCTGCCGCCCTCCCGCGAGGCGCTCAGGCAACGCCTCGAAGGCAGGGGGGCCAACTCGAAGGCCGACATGGAGCGGCGTATGGGAAACGCGGCAAGGGAAATGAAAAACTATAAGAACTATGATTATGTTATAGTTAACGATGTCCTGAATGACGCGGTTTCCGGTCTCAGGGCCATTATAGAGTCCGAACGGCTCAGGACTGCGCGCGTGGACCGCGCCTGGATCAGGGACAACTTTTTCTATTAGGAGGAAGCGCTATGGATATAATCTCCCTTCCCGTGGAATTCGACCATTCGAAGATCGACGGCAAATACCGCCTCGTGACCATCGCCTCGCAGCGGGCAAAGGAACTATCTCTCGGGACCAAGCCGAAGATACAGACCAAGTCAAAAAAGGTCACCTCCATCGCCATTGAAGAGGCGATCGAAAACCACCTTGATTTCCTGATCGGCGAAGAGGCGATACAGGCCAGGGAAGAAGCCGGCAAGTTCGACTACCGGAAGCTCCTGGAAGACAGCAGAAAGCTGACCGCGGGCGAAGACCTCAGCGAACTGGAAAAAGACCTGAAGGTCTATCTCCACGAGAAAGAGGCGATAGACAAGAAGGCCTTCGACGAACTCTTCAGTTCCAAGAAGGATGAAGAACCCGAGCCTGAAGAATAAGCGGGTTCTCCTCGGCGTATCAGGCGGTATCGCCGCTTACAAGTCCGTTGAGCTTGTCAGAAGACTGAAAGACAGCGGCGCGTCGGTCTCTGTTGTCATGACGGAGGCTGCGCGCCGGTTTGTGACCCCCCTCACCTTCGAAGCCGTATCGCGCAGCAAAGTCCATAGTTCCCTTTTCGATGAACCTCTTGTCCACATCGCGCTGCCGTCGGAGGCTGATCTTCTTATCGTAGCGCCTGCCACAGCAAATACCATCGGCAAATTCTCAAACGGCATTGCCGACGATCTCCTCAGCGCCTGTTTCCTTTCCTGTGCCGGCAAGACGCTCATCGCGCCCGCCATGAACTGGCGCATGTACGAAAACCCGGCCGTGCGGGAGAACCTTGCGCGACTCGCATCACGGGGCGTCCTGCAGGTCGGCCCTGAGCCGGGCAGTCTCGCCTGCGGCGAGGAGGGCCCCGGCAGGATGGCTGAGGTACAGGAGATCATCGAGGCTGCCCGGGCAGCCCTTGCCGACAAAGACCTCAGAGGAGAACGGGTCGTCGTTACCGCCGGCCCCACCAGGGAATATCTCGATCCCGTCCGCTTCCTCTCGAACAGGTCTTCAGGAAAGATGGGCTATGCGCTCGCCCGCGCCGCGCGGGACAGGGGCGCCGGCGTCACGCTTATCAGCGGTCCGACGGCCCTTCCCCGACCAAGCGGGATGGATTTCGTGGCTGTCGAAGACTCTGCCGGCATGCTTGAGGCTGTGCAGAGGGAGGTGTCCCAGGGAGCTACGGTGCTCATCATGGCAGCTGCTGTTGCCGACTATGCGCCTGCTGAAAGGTCCGCGGGGAAACGGGAAAAATCCCGCGACCTCTCCCTGGAACTTAAGGCCGCCCCTGACATCATCTCAACCGTTGCCAAGGCGTCACGCAGGCCGTTCATCATCGGTTTTGCCGCGGAGACCGGCGGCAACACCGGCCGGGCCGCGGAGAAGATGAAGAAGAAGGGCATGGACATGATCGTCTTTAACGACGTGACCGAGCCGGGTGCAGGGTTCGACACAGACACCAACAAGGTCGTCATCCTCGACGGAAATAGGGAGACGCATGTGGGACTCATGCCCAAGTATGACACGGCCCATGCCATACTGGACCGCCTTTTTGAAATGAAAACTTGACTTTATCCCTGTGATCTGATAAAAAAGTGGCAAGGTTATGTCGCTGAAAGATATAGAAAAACTCAGGGAAAAAGTCGATAAAGACCCCAATTCGAAGCTCTTCGTTCCCCTTGCCGAGGAGTACAGGAAAGAGGGCATGCTGGACGAGGCGATCGAGGTCCTCCTTAAGGGTATCGAACTCCAGCCCGCCTACATGAGCGCGCGGGTCTCTCTGGGCAAGATATACGTTGAAAAAGGCCAGCTCCCGGAGGCCCGGTCAGAGTTCGAAAACGTCATAAAGTCGATACCCGACAACCTCTATGCCCACAAGAAGCTTGCCGAGATCTACCGCGACACCGGCCAGCGTGATATGGCGGTCAACGCCTACAGAACGGTCCTCAGGCTAAACGCCATGGACGAGGACGCCCAGACCAACCTCAGGGACCTTGAGGGTGAAGAGGATGCCCTGGAACTGGAGCCGGAGGAAGAACTCCTCCTTGAAGCCGAGCCCGAGACAGAGGAGCCGGGGTATGGCGAACTGCCCGGAGCAGAGGAGCATACGGCGCCCTTCCGGGAACAGCCCTCGGGGGTCACGCTGTCCGACGAGGAGTTGAGCGCGTTTAAAGATTCCCTTTTCGGCGACGCGGCAAAGACGGAGGAGGCGGAAAAAGCTCCGGCAGAAGAAGAGGCGGTTACGCTCGAAGAGGAAGTCGATTCCTTCGGGAACATGGAAGAGACCGACGAAGGGGCCATCTCCTTCGGCGACATAAACGATGCCTGTGAGGTTGAAGAAACGCCTCTGGTGAGCAAAACTCCCGTTGTGGAATCAGCCCCCCTTCCCTCTGCCGGGAAAACCGCTCCCGAACAAGCCGTCTTCGCAGAACTACAGTCTTCTCCGGGGGAACAGGCATCGCGGCCTGCGGGCTTTGAAGAAGCGGACCGGTTCGTTGCCGCAGGCGATTACTTCGGCGCGATCAACATCTACCGCCGTATGCTCGCCGCTGACCCCGGTGACAAGAAGACCCTCCAGCGCGCTGAGGAATTAAAGACCCTGCTGAAGCTCATGGGCAAGGATAAAGAGGCGCTCATGGAAAAGCTCAACTCTTTTCTCTCGGGCATAAACAAGAGGCGTGATGAGTTTTACGGAAGTTCTTAAAGAGACGGTCGACAGGGTCGAGGGCGCTGTCTCGGCCATGATCATCGCATCCGACGGTATCCCTGTGCAGGAGTATGCGCCGGAGAGACTCATCGACCTGACGGGCCTGGGCGCGGAGGCGTCGGCGATGATCAGGGACATCGGCAATGCTGCGGAGAACCTTGGCCTCGGCCAGGCGCGGGAGTTCTCGATCATATCCGACACCTGCGGGATCATCATGCGGAAGATCAACAACGACTACTACCTCGCCCTGGTGATCAAGCCGGACGGCAACTACGGCAAGGGACGCTTTGTCCTGAAGACCGCTGTCCCCAAGATAGAGGGAGAATTCTGAGAATAACAGTTCAAACCGTTTAAGCCGTTTAAACTGTTTAAACGGCTTGAGCTTCTTGAACGGCTTGAACTATTCGAACAGTTTGAACGTTCTTTAACGACCCCGAAATGAAAATTCTTGTCATACATGGGCCGAACCTGAACCTCCTGGGCAGGAGGGAAACAACGATCTACGGGTCCGTCTCCCTCGAGGAGATCAACCGGCGCATCACGACTCTGGCGACCGAGCTGGGCATAGACGCCGAGATGTTCCAGTCCAACGGCGAAGGGGACATAGTTGACGCCATCCATGGTAAGGCGTTTGACCTTCTGATCATCAACCCGGCTGCATACACCCACACCAGCGTCGCGATACGGGACGCCATCGCCGCCGTCGGCAAACCGGCCATCGAAGTGCACATATCCAATATCCACAAAAGGGAGGAGTTCAGGCAGCATTCCTTCATCGCGGGCGTGGCGACCGGTCAGATCTGCGGCCTTGGCGTCGAGGGGTATCTGCTTGCCGTGCGGGCAGCCCGGAGCATCTTGCAGGGATGAGCAGGGTTGCGGCGCTGACCGGTTCCCTTGAGTCCAGGGGGATCGACGGATTCCTCATTTCAGATCTGAATAATGTCAGGTACCTCACCGGCTTCACCGGATCATCCGGTTTTCTTGTCATCACCGCGGGCAGCAGGACCTTTTTCACTGATTCACGTTACGAGGAACAGGCCGGCGGAGAGGTGAAAGGCTGGCGGATACTGATCGAGCGGGAGGATCGGGCAAAAGTGATCTCTGATTTCGTCCGCGCTTCGGGGATACGGACCCTGGGGTTCGAAGCAACGGCATCCTACGCCTTTTATCGCTCGCTCCTGAGAAAGGGGTTCAGGCTCAAGGCCATAACCAACGCCGTGGAAGAGCTGCGCAAGATCAAGGACCAGACAGAGGTCCGTTCGATACAAAAGGCGATCCAGAGGGCTGAAAAGGCCTTCACAGCGGTAAAACCGCGCATCCGGGCCGGGGAGAGCGAAAAACGGATCAGCGCCCTTCTTGAGGAAAACCTCAAAAAAGCCGGATGCAGGACGCTCCCTTTTGATATAATAGTTGCTTCAGGACCGAACTCGTCCATGCCTCATGCGAAGCCCACGGACCGGAGGCTCAGCCCCGGGGACCTCGTGGTGATAGACTGGGGCGGCGAGGCTGAAGGCTACTTCTCGGACATGACGAGAACGCTTCTCATCAACGGCCGTTCCCTTTCCCGCAAGAAGGAGATCTACGAGATCGTCCTCAGGGCCAACAGGACCGCCATAAATACAGCAGCAGGGGGGGCGCATGCCAGGGCCGTGGACAAGGCCGCGCGGGACGTCATCACGGAGGCGGGATACGGCGGGCACTTCGGCCACGGGACAGGCCACGGCGTGGGAATCGAGGTGCACGAACTGCCCCGCGTCTCAAGGCTCGGGCGGGAGCGCATCAAGGCGGGAATGGTCTTCACCATCGAACCCGGCATCTATCTGCCGGGCACGGGCGGCGTCAGGATCGAGGACATGGTCGTTGCGCGCAAGGACTCCTGCTCCGTCCTGACGACCCTGCCGAAAGAGCTCGAAATTATCTAAATCAGCATTAGGCCGCACCAGTCGGCCGAACAGGAGGTAATGATTAATGATAGCTACCAGTGACTTCAGAAAAGGCGGAAAGATAGAATACAAGGGCGACCCCTACGAGATACTCGACTTCCAGCACGTGAAGATGGGCAGGGGGGGCGCAAACGTGAAGACCAAGATGAGGAACCTCAAGACAGGCAGCGTCGTTGAAGAGACGATCCGCTCCGGCGAGAAGTTTCCGACTCCTGAACTCAGCGAACGGAAGATGCAGTACCTCTATGTCCAGGATGACCTGTACCACTTCATGGACCAGGAGACCTTTGAGCAGACGCCGCTGACAGCGGCCCAGCTGGGCGACGCGAAACTCTTCCTCAAGGAGAGCATCGAGGTGAAGATCCTGTACTACAAGGACGAGCCCCTCAACGTGGAACTCCCCACTTTTATCGAGCTTGTTGTGACGAAGACCGACCCAGGGTTCAAGGGCGACACCGCCTCCGGGGGCGGAAAGCCCGCGACCCTCGAGACCGGAGCGGTAGTCAGGGTCCCCTTCCATATCAATGAAGGGGACACGATCAAGGTCGACACGAGAACGTCGGAGTATATAGAAAGGGTAAAGTGATGGAACTCGATGATCTGAAGAGTCTGATCGAGCTTCTGAAGGAGACCGACATCACCGAACTGCAGGTGGAGAAAGACGGGACAAAGGTCAGGATAAAGAGGGAAAAGATCTTCGCCCCCATGGAGATCACCCATCAGAGACCGTCGTCAGCCATCCATGAACAGATAATCAAGGAGACGGAAGAGGAGAGCCAGCGGCTGATCACCGTCACCTCCCCGATCGTCGGCACATTCTACCGCTCCCCCACTCCCGAGACCCCTCCGTTTGTCGAAGTCGGCCTGAGGGTGAAGAAGGGGCAGGTGCTCTGCATCATAGAGGCGATGAAACTCATGAACGAGATCGAGTGCGAGGCCGACGGCATCGTCGTCAAGGCCCTTGTCGAAAACGGCCAGCCGGTTGAATACGGCGAGCCCCTCTTCCTCGTCGAGCCCCTATGAAGCTCTTCAGGAAGATACTCATCGCCAACCGCGGCGAGATCGCGGTCAGGATCATACGGGCCTGCAAGGAACTTGGCATCAGGACCGTTGCCGTCTATTCGGATGTGGACAGGGATTCCCTCCATACCAAATTCGCCGACGAGTCCGTATGCATCGGGCCCGCCAGCTCGGCCCAGAGCTATAACAACATCCCCAGCATCCTCACTGCCGCCGAGATAACCGACTCCGAGGCGATCCACCCCGGATACGGCTTCCTTTCGGAGAACCCGCATTTCGCGGAGGCGTGCGCCACCTCGGGGATCACTTTCATCGGTCCCTCCGCGGACAGCATCCGTATGGGCGGAGACAAGGCAAAGGCGCGGCAGGTGATGAAGCGGCGCGGCGTCCCGGTCGTGCCGGGCAGCGACGGCCCGGTGGCGTCCGAAGAAACAGCGCTGAAGACGGCCAGAAAGATCGGGTTCCCGGTTATCCTCAAGGCGTCCGCAGGCGGCGGCGGCAGGGGGATGCGGATCGCACGGAACGAGGAGGAGCTCGAGAGGCTCTATTTCATGGCCCAGCGGGAGGCCCTCACCGCCTTCGGAAACGGAGAGCTGTACGTCGAGAAGTTCATCCCCGACATGAGGCATGTTGAGGTGCAGATCCTGGCTGACGCAAAGGGCAACGTCATCCACCTGGGAGAGAGGGACTGCTCCATTCAGCGGCGCCACCAGAAGCTGATCGAGGAATCGCCCTCGCCCGCTGTCGCTGAAAAGTTCAGGAAGAGACTCGGCGAGTATGCGGTCAAGGCTGCCAGGGCGATCAAATACAGGAACGCCGGCACCGTTGAATTCATCGTGGATGCGGAGAGCAACATCTACTTCATGGAGATGAACACCCGCCTGCAGGTGGAGCACCCGGTCACCGAATACGTCAGCGGCGTGGATATCGTCAAGGAGCAGATCAGGATAGCGGCCGGGGCCCTGCTGGAGCTGAAGCAGCCGAAGGTGAAGCTGAAGGGTCATGCCATCGAATGCAGGATCAATGCCGAGGACCCGGAGCGGTTTATCCCCTGCCCTGGGAAGATAACGTTCCTCAACCTCCCCGGCGGCCCTGGCGTGCGGGTGGACACCGCCGCGTACAACTGCTGCGTCATTCCCTCGCACTATGACTCCCTTGTGGCAAAGCTGATCGTCCACGGCGAGGACAGGGAAGAGGCGGTCGCCAAGATGCGGCGCGCGCTTGACGAGTTTATCATCGAGGGGATCAAGACGACCATCCCCTTCCACAAAAAGGTGCTCAGCGACCCTGACTTCATCAAGGGCGAGTTCAACACCGGTTTTGTCGAGAAGATGTCCGCCCCGCTCCCGCCTAAAGGCCAATAGACAGCAGCGCGGCGCCGGTCTTTCCGTCCTATGTGAGGCGGTTGTTCAGCGGATTTTTTTGTCAGTTCTTCCCGGTGATCTCGATCAGGCCGATCAGAAACGCGGCGCCGGCTGCGGCCGCCGCGAAGAGGCCTAACCCGGGAGCCGCGGAGTAGGACTTAAAGATGCTGCCTCCGATGATCGAGCCGAGCAGGCCGAGAACAATGTAACCCACAAAGTCCGACCGTGAGCCCTTCCTGATCGCGCCCGCCAGCAGACCTGCGATAATGCCTATAAAAAGGTATCCCAACCAGAACATCTCCATCGCGCACCTCTCCTGCTTCCAGTGTATCACTTATAAGGAAAAAAAGAGCATTTCGCATAGTGCCTGAACGAAATTGACTGCCTGCGGCGGCCATGATATCCTTGTAGGGATATCAGTCGAAAAACCGGTTGCATCAAGGAGGCGCTATGCCGTTTGATTTCATTTTGCCGGATCTTGGAGAGGGGATTACCGAGGGAGAGGTCAGGAAATGGGTTGTCAAGGCAGGAGACGCTGTGGAGGAACATCAGACCGTCCTTGAGATAGAGACCGACAAGGCGATTGTAGAGGTGCCTTCCCCGAGGAAGGGGAAGATCCTGAAGATAAACAAGCAGGAGGGCGAGATCGTCAAGGTGGGAGAGGTCCTTATGACGGTTGCCGAGGAAGGCGAGGAGGCTGCCGCAGAACAGGCGGAGGAACGTCCCAAATCCGTGTCGGTTGTGGGTTCTCTTCCCGAAGAGGAGACAGTTGAGGTCCTTGCGACGCCGGCTGTCAGGGCGCTGGCAAAGGAAATGGGCGTGAATCTCGGGACAGTGAGGGGAACGGGTCCCGTAGGCAGCATCTCACGGGAAGATGTCACCCGCGCCTCCCAGTCGGGCAAGCCGGCTGAAGACCAGGCCGGTCCGAGTGAACGGGTAGCCATGAAAGGCCTCAGGAGGACGATCGCGCGGAACCTCAGAGTATCTCAAAACACCACTGTCTCCGTCACCGGCATGGACGAGGCTGATGTCACCGAACTCTGGGACCTGAGGGAGCGGGAGAAGAAGGGGATCATGGAGAGGGGCATCCACCTGACCTTCATGCCCTTCTTCATCAAGGCGGTTTACCATTCCCTTGCCGAGCACCCCATGCTCAACGCGGCTGTGGACGAGGCGCGCGAGGAGATCATAGTCAAGAAATATTTTAACATCGCGGTCGCGGTTGATACCCCTGACGGCCTGATGGTCCCGGTCATCAAGGGGGCTGACAGGAAATCGATCCTTGAGCTTGCGACCGAGATACAGGAGCTTAGCGTCAAGGCGCGTGAACGGAAGATCAAGATCGAGGAGATGAAGGGCAGTTCCTTCACCATCACCAACTACGGACATTTCGGCACGACCTTTGCCACGCCTGTCATCAATTATCCGGATGTAGCGATCCTCGGGACAGGCAAGATCACTCAGAAACCGTGGGTGAAGAACGGACAGATCGTTATCCGCAAGATACTTCCCCTGTCCCTGACGTTTGATCACCGGGTGACAGACGGGGTTGAGGCGTCGCGCTTCATGACAAAGGTCGTGAGCTATCTGGAAGACCCGGGGCTGCTTTTCATAGAAGGCGCATGAGCCTCAGGCCGCTCTTCAGGCCGCGGTCCATAGCGCTTGTGGGCGCGGCACATACCGAGGCAAAGCTGGGCGGAGTTGTGCTCAGGAACCTGCTTAAGTTCAGGGGCAAGGTCTATCCTGTCAATCCAAAGTACGACGAGCTTATGGGGATCAGGACATACCGGGCTGTGAAGGACATACCCGAGCCTGTTGACCTTGCCCTGGTCCTGAGGCCCGCGGGCGAGGTTCTGCAGGATGTGAGGGACTTCAAGGACCGGGCGCAATGTGTTATCATCATGAGTTCGGGTTTTGCCGAGATAGGGGAGGCGGCCCTCCAGGAAGAGGTGAAACGCACTGCCGCTGAACTGGGGATCAGGCTTCTTGGCCCCAACTGCATGGGGGTCTACAACCCCCATCACCGTCTTGATACCCTCTTTCTCCCCAAAGAGAGGCTCCCCAGGCCGAAGAAGGGCAACGTGGCGTTGGTATCACAGAGCGGCGCTGTCCTGAGCTGTCTTCTCACAGCTGTTGATGAGGCCAACACCGGGATATCCAAGGCAGTGGGTTACGGAAACGCCATCGATATTGATGAGTCCGAACTGTTTGATTACCTCGCAGGGGACAGCCAGACCGGTGTTGTTGTCTCGTATATTGAATCAGTTGGTGACGGCAGGAGGTTTGTCGGCGCTGCGCGCAGGCTTGCGGACAGGAAACCACTCATCGTCCTGAAGGCGGGCAAGGGGACGAGCGGCCAGGCTGCTGCATACTCCCACACTGGAAGGCTTGCCGGCAGCTACGAGGTCTTCCACTCCATCCTCAGGCAGTTCGGCATTCGCGAGGCAGTCGATTTTGACGCGCTGATGGATGCTGCCAAAGCCCTTGCCTATCAGAAGGGGCTCAGGGGAAAGAGGGTGCTGGTCGTCACCAACGGAGGCGGCTCGGGAGTGCTTGCGGTGGACGAGTGCCTGAAGCAGGGATTGGAGGTGGTCCCACTGTCGGGCGAGAAGAAGGAACGGATGAAGGGCCACTTTCCGAACTTTTTCAGCGTCAACAATCCCATCGATCTCACAGCCCAGGTCACCGACAAGGACTACGTGACCGCCATGTGCGCACTCAGCGATGACTACGACGGCTTTCTGGTGATCGCCTTGCCGAATGTCCTCGGCATCACGGAAGGGCTGGCAGGACTTCTGGCTGACTGCCGCAAGACAGTGAACAAGCCCCTTGTCTGCAATATCCCGCCGGGAGGGATAGGGGACAGACTGACAAGGCTCCTTGAGCGGGTGAAGATACCCGTCTATCCCTCACCAGAGCGCGCGGTCCGCGGACTCAAGGCATTGCTGGAATAGGCTACAGATTCCCCCTCAGCTTCTCCGCGTGCAGGATCCTCTGGACAGCCAGTTGGTAGGCAGCGCGCCGCATCCTGCAGCTTTCCACATGGCAGAGGCCGTGGACATCGTTGAAGGCGGTGATCATGATGTTCCTGAGCTTCTGGAGGACCTTCTCCTCCTCCCAGTAGTCGTTGTTGAGGTTCTGGCTCCACTCGAAATAGCTCACCACAACCCCGCCGGCATTGGCGATGATGTCCGGAATAAGCATCACCTTTTTCTTGAAAAAGACATCGTCCGCGTCGGTTGTGGTAGGGGCGTTGGCAAGTTCAAGAACGATCCGCGCCCTGACTTTCCCGGCATTATCGCCGTTAAGCTGGGCGGACAGGGCAGCAGGGATGAGTATGTCACAGTCGCAGACCAGAAGCTCCTCGTTGCTGATGTTTCTTGACCCTGGGAAGTCAAGCACGCTGCCGGTCCGGTCCTTGTGGTTTGTGACCCCGGTTATGTCAAGACCGTCCTCTCTTATGATCCCTCCCCGCGAATCGCTCACAGCGACCACCTTGTATTCCTTGTCATGAAGGATCTTTGCGGCGTTGCTTCCGACGTTGCCGAACCCCTGCACAGCCACCCGAGCCCTGGAACTGTCCATGCCCACCTTCTTCATCGCCTCTTCGAGGACGTAGATGCCTCCGAGCGAAGTCGAGTAGCTCCGCGCCTTGATCCCGAAGAGTTCGTAAGGTTTCCCCGTAACAACGGCAGGCACATGCCTGCCCTGGATGCGCTCGTACTCGTCGAGAATCCAGATCATGATCTTCTCGTCAGTATAGACGTCAGGGGCCGGGATATCTTTGTCAGGCCCGATGAACTCACCTATAGCCCGTATGTATCCGCGCGTAACCTGCTCCAGTTCATTGCGGGAGAGGTTTTTGGGGTTGACGACAACGCCCCCCTTTGCGCCTCCGAAGGGGATGTTCACCACAGCGCACTTGAGCACCATGAGAAAGGACAGGTCCCTCACGTCGTCGATCGTCAGTTCAGGATGAAAGCGTATGCCGCCCTTTGTCGGCCCCCGCGCATCGTTGTACTGTATCCGGTATCCGACAAACATCTTCGTCTTTCCGGAATCCATCCTCACCGGAAAATGAACGGTAAAGGAACGCCTCGGCATGTCCAGGAGATCCAGTTCGTCCATGGTGAGGCCGAGGTCCGCGTATATGCCTCCCAGTTCGCTCATGCAGAGCCGGCAGAGGTTCCTGTCGTCAGAATGAATCCGCTCGTGATGTTTATTCGGCAAGGGTCGTTTCCTCCTCGGTCATCCCATATTGACTCCCATTATTGTATGCAAAAACAGTCCGGTCCTCAAGGGCCGTCTTTTCAGCAGAGGTCTTCCTGAAGCTGGTGACAAGTCAATTCACCGGGAAGAATCTCTCCTTTGAGATCAGTGAACAGGTGCTATAATGAGGAAAACAGGACGCATGGGGGCACTGTGCGGGTCTTCAGCACGGAAGGAGAAACCATGGACAACAAGATGCGGTTACGCAAGATACTCAGGGGGTTGAAAAAGGAATATCCCGAGCCGAAGACAGCCCTGAAGTTCAGGACCCACTTTGAGCTTCTCGTTGCCACGGTGTTGTCAGCGCAGACGACTGACGCGCAGGTGAACAAGGTGACGGAACCTTTGTTTAGAAAATACCGCTCCATAACTGATTATGCTGAAACAGACCTCGATGTGCTGAAGAAGGACGTCAACTCCGTTAACTTTTATAACAACAAGGCGAAGAACATCCAGGGTTCGGCCCGGATGATCATCGACAGTTTCAAGGGAAAAGTCCCCGGGACCATGGAAGAGCTGCTCATGCTGCCGGGTGTTGCCCGAAAGACTGCCAATATCATCCTCTCCGGGGCCTTCGGCATTAATGAGGGGATTGCGGTGGACACCCATGTCAACCGGCTTGCGAACCGTCTCGGTCTGACAAGGCACGAGGACCCTGTAAAGATCGAACAGGACCTTATGGAAATCACCCCCAAGGCTGAATGGGGGAACCTGTCGCATCTTCTGATATTCCACGGCAGGAAGGTATGTCAGGCGAGAAAACCGAAACACTCTGACTGCGTGCTCTATGAAATCTGCCCTTCGAAGGATATATAGACCCTCTGTTTCGTATTATTACCAGTCTCAAAATAGTATTTTCAAAAGACTGTCATGCCCGAGGACTTCAGTCGGGCATCCAGAGACTGGATTCCCGCTTACGAACAGCTGGAATGACGATGTACATCCTATTATGAGACCCTTGATATGTCCATAAGTAAAGTATAACGCCGGCTGAGGGCCATTGCCGACAGGGTGAGTTCCTTGACAATGTTGCGGTATATGATAG
Organism: Nitrospirota bacterium; assembly: GCA_021825805.1. GTDB lineage: Bacteria > Nitrospirota > Thermodesulfovibrionia > Thermodesulfovibrionales > UBA6898 > JAKAGF01. The sequence continues at coordinate 3,932 of JAKAGF010000010.1, read as the reverse complement.
CTTTTTATTAAAGAGGCGCCTGATAACCACGGTGCGGAAGGAGGGCGAGATGGTCAGGGTGAAGAGTTTTGGCATGGAACTGAGGCCGATGAAGACGATGCGGGAATTGGCTGACCTCGATGATATGGTCAACAGGTTCATCGTCGATAACCAGATCAAACGCGTGATATCTGTCTCCGACAGCGCTACCACGGACGACAAGGGCGAGACCATCGGCCTGATTCGGGTGATAAGCTATGAGCTCTGAGAGGACTGTGGCGGGATAACACGGGAGGTGACGACAGGTGAACACAAAAGACTACTTTGAGCTGTTTAGATATCTTATGGAGCAGAGGCGCCTCGGGCAGGAGGATGTGGTATTTGTGCCTGATATCCGGGACTGGTGCCGGGAGCATCATATCCCGGAGTCTGACCCGGAGAGGCCCGTTAAGCTGGTTTCAGGCAATGGCGAGGGCTGCATTATGCTGGTGCGGGAAGAACTCTCCGAGAAAATCATCGAGGAAAGGATCAGGGCGTTGAGCATCAGAGGGCAGTTGAGGAGTGTAGCCACGGACCGTGCCGCAACGCTCGATACGGTCCAGAAGAGGCTGGCGTTTCTTTTTCTGCGGGAATATGCCTTCAGCCTGCCGGAGGTGCAGGAGGATGACCTCCTTGCTGATGAATGGGCCTTCGGAGAGATGGAGAGGCTGGAGTATTTCAGGGAGTAAAAAAGGGAGCAAAGTGGAACATCTCGGGCAGGCGTTGTGATATCCTGTGTCCGGCATTCCGGACGTTTGAGGTAATATGCCGCATTTCGGATTGATGAATACAGAGGACAGCTTCAAGACGCCCGTGGGAGCGCTGCAACGCAGCCGGCTTCATATCCGGGCCGGCAGACGCCGGCTCCGGCAGGGCAAGATATCCTCCGGGATACTCACGCTGTACGATGCCCTGCTCTTTGCCATGGAATGGCACATAAAGGCGCCGGAGACGAAGGCCGCGATCAGGGCAGAGGTTGGTGAGGACCTGAGAAATGACCATGTCCTCTATCGCGTGCTTGTGCGCTCAGGGGTGATCGACGGCAGGTTCGACTACGAGGCATTCGACCGGCTGGTCGAAAAGGCCTCAGAAGAGGAGATGCCGGATTACGATTACAGCGAACTCCTTACAGGAATAGAATCGGTCATGACGCAACTCGGGGTGATGCCCTTTGACGAGGCCGCGCTGCCTCCTGAGGACCCGACGACCTTCTGATCAGACGGGAAAAAACAACAACTATGAATACGCGTCGGCGCAGACCCCTGCGGAAGAGTCCGCAGCAGGGAAAAGACAGCGGCAAGTCTGTTGAAGAGATTGTGAGGGAATTGAGACAACCGGGCGGTTCCGCAGTCAATTACCGGGAGCTGTCCCTCAGGATAAACGGTCTCATCTGCGCCAAATGCGGAAGGGAGTTCGAGTACAAGGACCGGCGCCTGCTGACGGTCCACCATAAAGACGGCAACCACCTGAATAACCCGCCGGACGGCGCCAACTGGGAGAACCTCTGTGTCTATTGTCATGAAGATGAGCACAGCAGGGGTCTGCTCAGCGACTTTCTGAAGAAAAAGGATACCTGATTCCGGAGTTCTCCATGCAGGGCATAGCGTCATGATATAATGATGAAAAGCCTGCAAAGATATAATGAACTGATGGGGAGCGTGCCATGACTTTGACTGTCAAAATTTATTCGCTCAGCACCTGCAGCCACTGCAGCCGTACAAAGAAGCTGTTGAGTGATTGCGCAGTGCAGTATGAGTTCACGGACCTGGATCTGTTGATGGAAAAAGACCGTGACGCGCTGCTTGAAGAGGTGAAACGTTTCAATCCGGCCTGCACATTTCCCACGATACTCATCGGGGACAGGGTGATCGTGGGATACAGGGAGCAGGAGATCAGGTCCGCCCTTGGGCTGTAGAAGGAGGGGTCAGGTCTTTGATCTTGAATAATGCAGGAGTATTTGTTATATTAATCGTATGGCACGCCCACTGCGGATAGAATACGACGGAGCCTTGTATCACATAACCTCACGGGGCAATGCACGAAAACCTATATATAAAGATGAGCAAGACCGGCAGGTTTTTCTCGACACCCTGGGCAGGGTAAATAAAAAATACAACTGGATATGCCATGCCTATTGCCTGATGAACAACCACTACCATTTGATCATAGAGACTCCCGACGGAAACCTGTCGAAGGGGATGAGACAGCTAAACGGCATCTACACACAGATATATAACAGAAACCATCACAAGGTCGGCCATATCTTTCAGGGCAGATACAAGGCTATACTGATAGAAAGGGAAAGCCGTCTGCTTGAGGTCTGCAGATATGTGGTATTAAACCCCGTAAGGGCGAAGGCAGTGGAAAAACCCGATGGATGGCAGTGGAGCAGCTACAGGGGGACATCAGGGATGGGAAAACCGCATCCCTGCTTGACAACAGACTGGGTATTGGGTCAGTTCAGCGGTAAGAAAGGACAGGCAGAGAGAAGATACCGTGAATTTGTGGAGGCCGGGATAGGGAAAGCCACCATATGGAAGGACGTGAGGGGTGGGAGCATCCTGGGGGAGGATGAATTCATTGAGACATTGATTGGGTATATAAAAGGTCAGCGGGATATCAGGGAGATACCGAAGAGCCAACGATATGCAAACAGACCGAAGCTGAAAGAGATATTTGCAAAGGGAGTTGAAGACGGGAAGCCTGCAAGAGACAAGAAGATACGGGCAGCGGTAGAGAGGCATGGATACAGCCAGAGAGAAGTTGCTGATCATCTCGGGCTGCATTACGCGACGATAAGCGGGATAATCAATGACAAAAACAGGAAAATGCAAAGATCAAAGACCTGACCCCATTTCCGCGCCATTTCCGTTTCGACCCTATTTCAGTTTCCCGGGTTAGGAGGCGGTGGGTCATCCACCTGAAAAGATCCCGAGGCTTAGAAATCCCCCGATAGCAAATGACGCGAGGCTTAGAATTGCGAAAATCAAGGTGGCCGAGAACCAGGCCATATGGCTTCGAGGTTCCTTATTTCCAGTTGCCTCATTGAAGAGTGTGAATTGGGTGGAATAAGAGGTAAAGAAACAGATGCAGCCAAAAACAAGTCCGGCGACAAATATGCCCAACGGACAAAATGCTTTGGGCGCTTGCTGACCTCGATTTGCGACTTGGCCAAGAAATCCAAGTAACGCAATAATCGCGCCTCCGTTCAAGAGTACAAGCGTCTTCATCCCCTCAACTGAGATGGAGATCATCGACTTGTAAGTCTCTTGTTTGTGTTCGTCGTTACCGTTCATTGGGCCTCCTAACAAGTTGTTGAGTTGTTTCTGTTCAACTCCGGCAATGTCCACTTTCCCCACTCCGGCAGGGCAGGCACTCTTGTCGTAACGCCTTGATTTATCGCAATTGGCAGGTTGAATAATATTCCACCTGAAATGTTATCGAGTTTTCTGTTCAACACGCCGTGCCCAATCGCAGCCGTCCCAAAATGCTCAGGTCACTCCACATTTCACAATCAGGATTACTTGATGCTGCGGAAATCAGGAGTTCAGATTTGTCCTTCGATGCATTCTCGGTTATTTTTCTATCCATGAAGCCCTCCCTTATCATGTTGCGTTTCCCCCTGCGACAGTCAGCTGTTTTATACCCTGCTTGTCAGACCGATGTCAAGAGGAATCAGATAAAAAAAGGGAAGGGCATTCGCCCTTCCCGTCAGCGCCTCGCTGAGAGTTGATAGAAGATTTAAATGTCGAAGTAGAGGAAGAACTCGTAGGGATGCGGCCTGAGCCTAAGGGCATCAACCTCCCTTGTCCTCTTGTAGCTGATCCAGGTATCAATCGCATCCTGGGTGAAGACATCGCCCTTGAGAAGAAACTCGTGATCAGCCTCAAGCGCGCTGAGGGCATCATCAAGGC
>JAKAGF010000163.1 GCA_021825805.1 Nitrospirota bacterium | reverse complement strand
CTGCCTTTGTCCGAGAGGGGATGCACCTCTTGGAAACCGACGGAGGAAAGGGTGATGACGGTCATGTAGAGGGCATCAAGCGGCGCCCATCCTTCAAATGTGATATAGCCTCCCGCGCCGGTGAGCATGATGAGGGCAAGGGCGGCGAATATACCTATGAGTTTTTTGCGCAGCATGCAGGCATCATGATACCCCATTCCGGGGGGGCCGCACAAGGGCGGCGGGAGGGCCGTAGGTCAGGGAGGGGCGTCAGCAGGGGGCTGCCATGAAGCTGTATCCGGCGGAGGCCAGAAGTTCGGGACCTCCGTCGCCGAGCATGTTTACAAAAGCCTCGACAACGTAGGGATCGAACTGGCTTCCGGCGTTGTTCCTGAGTTCATCTCTCGCATCGGCGAGGGTGAAGGCCTTGCGGTAGGGCCGGTCGGTCATCATGGCGTCAAAGGTGTCGACGACCGAAAGGATCTTTGCCTTCAGCGAAATCTCGTCTCCCCGGAGCCCATAGGGATAACCGTTGCCGTCATACCGTTCGTGGTGCTGGATGATCGTCTTGCGCACGCCGTCGAGGGTCTCGATCGGGCCGAGGATCTCATCTCCGATAAGGGGGTGGGTCTTGATGAGGCTGTATTCCTTTGCGGTGAGTTTCCCCTGTTTCTGGAGGATGAAGTTGTCGATGCCGATCTTGCCGATATCATGCAGAATGGAGGCGTGCTCCAGAATCTCGAGCTCCTTGAAATCCAGTCCCACGTACTTCCCCAGTTCGACGGAGAGATAGCGGACCCGTTCTGAATGGCCTTTCGTAAAACGGTCGCTCGCCTCAAGCGCGTTGACCAGCGATTGTATTGTCGCAAAGTAGTTGTTCTTGACGCTCTCATAGAGCCATGCGTTCTCGATAGCAACCATCGCCTGGTTCGCCAGCGTTGTCAGCAGCTCCAGCTCGTCCTCGATGAACGGGCATCCGCCTGACCCGTTCTCCAGCAGCATCGCGCCCAGTATCTTGCCCTTGATCTTCAGGGGGACTCCTATGATCTGCACGCCTGCAGCGCCGCCGGCATCACTCGCCGATGGAGACGGGACGAAGACCGGCTTTCCGTGGTTGAACATGTCCGAAAACTCCCGGCTCAGCTCGACCGAAAAGTTGCCGACGTATTCGAGGCCGACGCCGCGGCGGTACAGGATGGTTATCGGCGGTTTTCCGGAATTCCTCAGGTGGAGGGTCACCTTGTCGGCATTGAGAAGGTCAGCGGTCGTCTGGATGATGATCTTCATCAGTTCCTGGGTCTCGATGATGGAGGAGAGGATGCGGCCGATCTCATTGATCTTCTTGAGCTTCTCCACAGCCTTTTCGAGCTGGATGTTCTTGTTCTTCACCTCGCGTGAGAGGGAGGTGATCGCCTTATTGGCTGTCTCGAGCTCCTTGATCTTGAACTCGAGCTGGGAGTTGAGGTCCTCCACCTTGTACTTGTGCTCCAGGTCGGCCCTGATCCGGGATATCTCCCGCTCCTTATGAATGTTTTTCCGATAGAGGTTATTGATCTCGCTGACCATCTTGTTGAACGAGGCGCCGATGAGGCCCAGTTCATCGTTGCTGTTGATCTTCACCGTGGCCTGCCAGTTGCCCCCCTCCACGTCATTGATCGTCGCCATGAGCCGCTGCAGGGGCTTCATTACAAGCTGGGTGATGAGGATGCTGAGTATCATCGAGACGAAGAGCACGATTGAGATATTCGAGAAGATGAGCAGGCGTTTGATCGACAGGAAGGTCGAAACGTTCCGGGAGATATCGTGCTTGATCTGGATGACGCCTATGACGGCGTTGCTTTTGACATGGCAGCTGTAACATCCCGTCCTGTTATAGATGCTGTGGAAGTAATTGATGGCGGTATCGTTGACCAACTGCGGCCGCTGCGTCGCGAGGTTGAAGGAGGACTTTATGAAATCAGGCACCTTTGATCCGATCTCCGTCTTGTCCGCGGATTTAAGGATAGTGCCGTCAGGAGCGAGAATCCGCAGGTGAAGGATCTCCCTCGTCTTGCCGACGTTTTCGATGATCCTCTGTACTTCGCCGGTATTGCCCTCCATCATGGCGTTTTCCGTAGTGCGCTCGATGATGCTGCAGAGCATCTCGGTGTCTTCCAGCTTCGCGCTGATCATCTTATGGTTCTGCATCTTTACCATGATGGCGGTGGTGGCGCCCACTGTCAGCATGATGGTGAGGGCTATGATGGTTATTATCTTGGTTTTGATGATCATGACGCTTTAATCCGTTAATGATAGAAGCAATTATGATGCCAAAACTGTTGTTATCCGACTGTTCAGACGACTTGGCGCTACGCCTATAGAAGGCCGTTGCAAGCCGCTTTTCCGGCGAAGCAGGCTGGGCACAGGATGCCGCGGATATGAGGCGATCTGATAATCGCGGATTGGCGGGGGGTTTTCACCCAGTCTGCTCGAAAATGCTCATTTTTTGTGCACCCCCCTCCCGGCGGGTCTTGTCCGAGGAATTCGTGTACAATAATGGCTATGGCAAAACCGGTCGTAGTTATTGTGGGAAGACCCAATGTGGGCAAATCAACCCTTTTCAACAGGATTACGCGGTCGCATGCCGCGATCGTCGAAGACCTTCCGGGCGTGACGAGGGACAGGAATTACCTTGACGCCGAGCTGCAGGGGAAGCATTTCATGGTGGTCGACACCGGAGGGTTTTATCCTGATCCGCCTGAGAACATTTTCGTCCAGGCAAAGGAACAGGCCCTTTTTGCCGTGGAAGAGGGCGACATAATCATCCACCTGCTTGACGGCAAGGACGGACTCGCCCCGGCGGATGAGGAGCTCGCCCGGCTTCTGCGCGCCTCGGGGAAGAAGGTCATGTGGGCTGTAAACAAGGTGGACGCTCCAACGCGGGACGACCGTCTCTATGATTTCTACGGCATAGGCACCGACGAACTCTGGCCTGTTTCAGCCGCAACAGGCCATGGGTTCGATGCGTTCATGGACCGTCTGTATGAGCTCCTGCCGGAGTACAGCGAGGAGAAGGCCGACTATCCGAAGATCGCGGTAGTGGGAAAGCCGAATGCCGGCAAGTCAACGCTGGTCAATGCCCTGCTCGGCAAGAAGCGCATGCTCGTGAGTTCCGTGCCGGGCACTACCAGGGACTCGGTTGACAGTATCTGCAGTTACCACGGGAGGAAGTATCTCGTCATCGACACCGCGGGCCTCAGGAAGAAAGGGAGGGTAGGCTATTCGGTTGAGCGGTTTTCCATGGTCAGGGCGGTCAGGAGCATTGAGCGCTGCGATGTGGCGCTTGTTGTTCTCGACGCCACCGAAGGGGTGACGGAACAGGATGTGCGGATAGCCGGAATCGTGAAGGAGTACGGCAAGGGCGCAATCTTCCTGATCAACAAATGGGACCTTGTGAAAGACCCCGAGGTGTTTCACAATACGATAGCCGATGAACTGAAGAGGAAGGTCTGGTTTTCGACCTACGCGCCTTTCATAACTATTTCGGGCACGGAGAAGAAACGGATCACCAAGGTCTTTCCGGTAATCGACGCGATCATCAGCGAGCGGCGGAAGCGCATTCCCACCGGAGAGCTGAACCGTTTCTTCGGGGAATTCATCCAGGACCTTCAGGTGCCTCTGTGCAAGGGCCGTCCGGTGAAGCTCTACTACATGACGCAGGTGAAGGGCGAGCCCCCGGCCTTTGTCATCTTCGCCAACTATCCTGATGCCGTAAAGGAGTCGCAGCTGCGCTACATTGAAAAGGGCCTCAGGGACGCCTTCGCCTTCTCAGGCACTCCGATCAGGATCTATGTCCGCGCAAGGAAGCGGAGGGAATGAGAGCGCTTCGCGTGCTGGGACGGAGCCTGCTGGATTTCTTCAGGGATGACGGATTGATGCTCGCGGGATCCATGTCCTATTTCACGATGATGGCGCTTGTGCCCTTTTTTCTCTTCATTATGACCCTGTTCGGCTACTTGCTCGGCCGTTATCCTGAATTCTACAATTTTATTTCAAGCCGCATTGACGGCGTTTTTCCCTCGGTCACCGGACAGGTGACCCATGAGCTGGTGAAACTCATCTCCTACAAGGGCATAGGGAAGGTGAGCATCCTGCTGTACGGCTTCCTCTCCTACCAGGTGTTCGGTTCAATGGAGCATGCCCTGAATGTCATCTTCAGGGTGAAGAACAAGCGGCGGGTTATTTTTTCAGTGCTCATCTCGCTGCTCGTCGTGACGCTGGTCATGGCGCTGCTGATCCTCTCCTTCGCGGCCTCTTCCGCGGCGCAGCTTCTCCCCTCTCTAAGGTATTACTTCCCGGGCATAAAGGTGGGCGGAGTGATGGGATTTATCATCGGATTCGTCGTGCCCTTCATCCTGATGCTTCTGACAGTCACGGCGCTTTACAAACTGCTTCCCCGGGCAAAGGTGCGGTTCTCCAGCGCCTTCGAGGGGGCGCTCTTCACCGTGGTCTTTCTCGAGCTGGCAAAGCATGTCTTTACGTGGTATGTTGTCTCTGTAGCCCATTTCGGCAGGATATACGGGTCTCTCACAGCTATCGTTGTTTTTCTGCTCTGGATGTTTTATTCTTCCTGTATATTCCTTGTCGGAGCCGAGATCGTGCGGAACCTCGGCAGTCCCCGTAAGGCGTGAGGTGAACGTGTCGGAACTGAGTGAGCTTATCGGAAAGATTGTCGAGTTGGGAACTCCTGAGATGATCTATTTCGGCAGACTGGTGGAAGTCAACGAGGAGGAAGTGTATCTCGATTCCTACTCAGGCTGGATTGTCGTGCCGGTGGACAAGGTGGCCTACATCCGGGAGAAAGATGAAGACTGAAAGACGACCTCGTTCAGCGGCGCGCCGGAAAGGGAAGGCCGAGCAGCTCGTCCTTCCGCTTGACAGCGGGCCGGTCATGCAGGCCGCATCGCTTCAGTCCGGCAGCAACGGCAACTGCATCTTTGTCGAGGCCGGCGGGGTGCGGCTCCTGTTCGATGCAGGCATTACCGGGGCCGAGACCGGGCGCAGACTGGCAGCCCTGGGAAGGACCATGGAGGATGTCTCTGCTGTCATCATCTCCCATGACCACGCCGACCACATGAAGTTTGCCGGCGTCTACCAGAGAAAGTATGGACTTCCGGTATACATGACGCACGGGACCAGGGCGGTTGCCGAGGGTATGCGCGACCTCGGCCGACTTTTTGACGTGCGTATCTTCAGGCCCGGCGACAGACTGTCCTTCGGCGACGTAACGGTTGAGACGATGCGCACCCCGCATGACGCGGAGGAGGGCGCTGTCTTTGTGGTCGCCTGCCGCGGCAGGAGGCTGGGCGTCATGACCGATCTCGGCCATCTCTTCCCGAAGCTGCGCGACACCATCGGGACTCTTGATGCCGTTTTTCTCGAAAGCAATTACGATACTGACATGCTGATGCACGGGCCCTATCCCGCGTTCCTGAAGAAGCGCATCAGAGGCCATGCCGGGCATATCTCGAACCACGAGTCAGCGGAATTGCTGAGGGAAGGAAAGAAACTCAAATGGGCCTGCCTCTCCCATCTCTCCGAGCAGAATAACAGCCCTGCCGTTGCCCTGAAGACCCACCGGGATATCGTCGGCGCGGATCTCATCCTCCATACCGCGCACCGCTACGAGGCGACGGGGCTGTTTGAGGTGTAGAGTCCGAGGACTGCGGCAGTCCGACACAGCACTGCATTTGTATCACCGCGCCTCTTGTTATTTAGGTGAATTTTACCTAATATAGGCTGTGAGGGAGATGGAAGCTGCGCAATTATTCTTGATGTGTTCAGGGGATGAGTTTACAGTGGGGTTGTTTTGTATATGAGGAAGAGGATGCCGTGACAAGACACGACGTGCTTCGGATTTTGAGAGCGGTCGAGGAGGAATCGCTGCGCACGTACAAGGCGCGCATTCGTGGCATCTTTGGCTCAATCGCGCGGGGGGAAGAGGGCCCGGAGAGCGACATTGACGTTCTTGTTGAGTTTGCAGGAAGCGCCGACCTGTTCGATTTTGTTGGTTTGTCGCTCTTCCTTGAGGAGAAACTGAGCAGGCCGGTGGACGTTGTGCCGAGCGATACGATCCGGGGAGAAATCAGGGGCGCTGTTTTAAAAGAAGCGATATATTTGTGAGAGACCCGGCGCTTTATCTGAAGGACATCCTCGAGTCGATTGATCTGATCGAGCAGTTTGTCTCCAACATGGAGTTTGAAGACTTCAAGAGAGACATCAAGACATCGGATGCCGTTATCAAGAGGTTCGAAAATATCGGCGAGGCTGCGAAAAAAGTCCCCGATGGCATCAAGGGCAAATATCCCGATATCCCGTGGAAGGAAATGGCCGGAATGAGAGGGACAAGCTTGTTCATTTCAGGATGGAGAGGCCTTCCTGCAAAATGGCGGACAGAAAGGCCCGCAGATTGATATTCTTCCCCCCGGCAAATACCGCATCAATCCATATCTCTTTAACATATCCATTGCGGACGCGGTTGTTATC
>JAKAGF010000162.1 GCA_021825805.1 Nitrospirota bacterium | reverse complement strand
ATCGAAAGCCAGCGTTTCGTGCACAGGATCGCGGACGCCACGCCCGATCTGTTGTACCTTCATGATGTGATCGACAACAGCAATATCTATGTCAATCCCCGCGTAAAGGATATCCTCGGCTACGGGCCCGAGGAGATACGCCGGATGGGCTCTTCCTTCTTCAGCGTACTCATCCATCCCGACGACGCCCCTGTCAGGGAATCACTGCTCGCCCGTTTCGCAAGCGCGCCTGACGGCGCGATCGTGGAATCAGAATTCCGCCTGAGGAACGCCGCCGGCCAGTGGCGCTGGTTCAACAGCAGGGACGCCATCTTCAAACGGACATCCGACGGCCTGCTCAAGATCATTCTGGGCATAGCCCAGGACATCACCGAAAAAAAAGAGGCTGAGGAGGAGCTCAAGAAATCCAGGGAACAGCTCCGCACCCTCCTCGCGCACCTCCAGTCCGTCCGGGAGGACGAACGGACTCGCATCTCCCGCGAGATCCACGATGAGCTGGGCCAGTCCCTCACCGCCCTGAAGATGGACCTTGCATGGATGGTCAGGCGTCTCGACAAGGACCATAAGCCCCTCGTCGAAAAGGCGAGCCTCATGTCGAAGCTCATCGATATGAACATCCAGACAGTCAAACGCATCTCCGCGGAACTGCGGCCCGGCCTGCTCGATGACCTCGGCCTTACCGCTGCCCTTGAATGGCAGGCCGAGGAGTTTCACGGCCGCACCGGCATCCCCTGCAAACTTATGATCAAACCCGAGGACCTCGAGTTGGACAAAGATCTGTCCACAGCCATCTTCAGAGTCTTTCAGGAGACGCTGACCAACGTCGTCAGGCATGCGCAGGCAAGGAAAGTGATGGCGGACCTGAGGAGAACGGGTCAGGAGGTGGTCCTGACGGTGCGGGACGATGGAAAGGGCATCACGGAAAAGCAGCTCGCCAGCCCAACGTCCATCGGCCTTATAGGAATGAGGGAGAGGATACGGTTCCTCAAAGGGACGGTGAAGATAACCGGCAGCAAGGACAAAGGAACGACCGTCATGGTGAAGATACCCCTCAGCCATGGCGAAAAAGCGGTAGGGTGATATACAATATCTCTGCGGCGCGCGCTTTATGATCAAGATTCTGATAGCAGACGACCATGCCATAGTCCGCGAGGGCCTGAAACAGATACTTGCGGAAACCCCGGACATGATCGTGGCGGACGAGGCGAGCAACGGACAGGAACTCATCGCGAAGATGGAGAAGAGCGAAGTAGACGTGGTGCTCCTCGATATCTCGATGCCGGGAAGAAACGGGCTCGAGGTCCTCAAACAACTCAAGGCCGAGCGTCCGCGGGTGTCTGTTCTCATACTTAGCATGTATTCCGAGGAGCAGTACGCAATGCGCGCCCTGCGCGCAGGGGCCTCCGGCTATCTCACCAAAGAGAGCGCCCCGGATGAGCTGATCGAGGCGATCCGCAGGGTGTCAAAAGGCAGAAAATATATCAGTCCATCCGTGGCGGAAAAACTGGCGGTGAACCTCGAACCTGGGACTGAAAAGCCGCCGCACGAGATACTCTCCGACAGGGAATATCAGGTGATGTGCATGATCGCCTCGGGAAAGACGGTCAAGGAGATCGGCGACGAGCTGCAGTTGAGCGTCAAGACCATCAGCACATACCGCTCACGCATCCTCGAGAAGCTTGACCTCAGGAACAATGCGGCCCTGACCCATTACGCCATACAAAACAGACTTGTGGAGTAGCCCATGAAAGAGAAGATACTTAAGGAGTTCAAAGACAGCATCGCCGTCAAGGAGCAGTTCATCCAGACTCACCTTGAAACGGTGGTGGATGTATCAAAGGCTATCTCGCGCGCCTTTGACGAGGGCAACAAGGTCATCCTCTTCGGCAATGGCGGCTCAGCCTCGGACGCATCGCATATTGCCGCCGAGTTCGTCAACCGCTTCAAGAAGGAAAGGCCCGGTCTTCCGGCAATCGCCCTGAATACCGATATGGCGGTCCTGACGTCCATAGCAAACGATTATGAATACGCGGAGATATTCGCCCGCCAGCTCAAGGCGCTGGCCGCTGAGGGCGACATAGTCATCGCCATAACCACGAGCGGCCATTCACCCAACGTAATCAAGGCGCTGGATGTTGCCCGCAAGAAGAAACTCCAGACCGTGGTCTTTACCGGCGCCAAGGGAGAAAAGCTGGCCGCAAAAGCCACCTTTCCCTTTGTCGTGCCGACAGACAACACGCCGCGGATACAGGAGACCCATATCACCCTCGGCCACGTCATCTGTCTCATGGTCGAAGAGATCCTCTTTGAAGAACCGCGCAAGAAGTAGCCCCCGCACGATCATGGGCATTGATCCCGGCAGCATCGCCCTGGGCTACGGGCTCATCTCTACCGACGGCAGGGATGCCGTTTATATAACGTCAGGGGTCGTTTCACCGCCCGCGGCATCGCCGCTCTCCCAGCGCCTGAAGTGCATCTACCACGCCCTCGTGGAGGTCGTCCGCGAGCACCGGCCCGACGATATCGTCGTGGAAAAAATTTTTTTCGCCAAGGGCGCAAAGGCCGCGCTCAGCCTCGGACACGCGCGCGGCATTGTATTGCTCGCCGCAGCATCCGAGAACGTGCCTATCCACGAATGCAGCGCCCTGCAGGTAAAAAAGGCGGTTGTAGGCTACGGCCGGGCCGAAAAATCCCAGGTCCAGGAGATGGTGAAGCTCATACTGAAGATACGGGGGACCCTCTATCCTGACAGCGCGGATGCCCTCGCCCTTGCCCTCTGTCATATGAATGCGATAAAATTCAATGAAACCCTGCGGGGGCAGGGACCGGTCGCTGTGTGACCGGCGTGCGGAATCGCCCTGTTCATCCCGTGTTTTTTCACTTATTATGATAGGCTCTCTCAGAGGAAGGCTCATCTCGAGGCGCCCTGACAACGTGGTTGTCGAGGTGCAGGGCGTCGGTTATGTTGTTCAGGTGCCTATCCCGACTCTCGCCGGTCTGCCGGAAGAGGGCAGCGAGGTATTCCTGCACATCCATACCCATGTCAGGGAGGACGCCCTGAGTCTCTTCGGGTTTGCGTCTGAAGCCGAAAAGAGGATATTCGTCACCCTTCTCGGCGTATCCGGCATCGGGCCGAAGATGGCGGTCAACATCCTTTCCGGGGTCTCCTCCGACGACTTTCTCGACGCGCTGCAGCGGGAGGACGTGGCTGCTCTGTGCCGGATACCCGGACTGGGCAAAAAAACCGCCCATCGCCTCATCCTCGAACTTCGCGAAAAACTCCCCTCCTCAACCGGGGCAAGGGACCACCTCTTTGAGGATGCCCTTTCCGCGCTCGTGAATCTCGGGTACAAGAAGCAGACTGCGCAGGAATGCCTTGAAACAGTGTACAAGCAGGGATTTACAACCATAGAGGATCTCCTCAAGGATACCCTGAAGAAGCTGACCGGAAATGCCGCATAACAAACCCGACAAGGGGATAGAGAGGCTCGATCCTCAAGACAGGATAGTCAGCCCTGACGTCCTTGAAGAAGAATCAGCGCTGGATCTTAATCTGAGGCCCGCCACGCTGGATGAGTTCGTTGGCCAGGACAAGATCAAGGAAAATCTGAAGATATTCATCAAGGCTGCCCGTCAGAGGAAGGAGCCGCTCGACCATACCCTCTTCTGCGGGCCTCCGGGGCTCGGCAAGACGACCCTGGCGCATATCATATCGAGCGAGTTGAAGGTAAAGCTCAAGACCACCTCAGGCCCGGTGCTCGAACGTCCAGGAGATCTGGCTGCGATACTGACCAACCTCTCGGACATGGACATCCTGTTCGTCGATGAGATCCACCGCCTCCCCAGGATAGTTGAAGAGGTCCTGTATCCCGCGATGGAGGATTTTCAACTGGACATAATTATCGGGCAGGGGCCCAATGCCAGGACCCTCAAATTAAATCTTCCAAAGTTCACCCTCATCGGCGCCACGACGAGGACCGGCCTGCTCACCTCGCCTCTGAGGGACCGTTTCGGGATCATCGACCGGCTCACGTACTACGATGCCGCGCAGTTGTGCAAGATAGTCCTCAGGTCGTCGCGCATCATGAAATTGGAGATCAGGGAGGACGCGGCGCATGAGATCGCGCGGAGGTCGCGGGGTACGCCCCGTATCGCCAACCGGCTGCTGAAGCGCGTCCGGGATTTTGCCCAGGTCCTCGGGGATGGCTCCATAGACCTGACCATAGCAAAGAAGTCACTTGCTTCTCTCGACGTCGACGAAAAGGGCCTTGACGACATGGACAGGAAGCTCCTCCTTACCATTGTCGAGAAGTTCAGCGGCGGTCCGGTCGGCGTTGAAACCCTTGCCGCATCCCTGCGGGAAGACCGCGAGACGATCGAAGACGTCTACGAACCGTTTCTCATGCAGGAGGGCCTGCTTGAGAGGACGCCGCGCGGAAGGCTCGTGACCCGCAACGGTTACAGCCATCTCGGCAAGGACGTCCCCCAGGGCCTTTTCTGAGGCAGCGCTCCGTGAAGCTCCTCATGCACATCTGCTGCTCCAACTGCGGCATCCTGCCCCTGCAGCATTATCTCCTTGCGGGGATCGACATACGGGGGCTCTGGTTTAACCCCAACATCCACCCGTACACCGAGTACTCCGGCAGGCTCTCCTCTATAGAGAAACTCCAGACTATCTGGCATCTCGACATCGAATATCTTGATGCATATGATCTCGATGACTTTCTGAAGGCCGTGGTGGGCAGGGGAAAGGACCGCTGCGCAGCCTGTTACAGCATCAGGCTCGAAAAGACTGCCGAGACGGCGCGGCTGATGGGCCTTGCCGGCTTTACCACGTCACTGCTTGCCAGTCCATACCAGAAATTTGATATGATAATAGAGATCGGCCGCGAGATAGGACGAAGGCTTGGCGTGACTTTTTATGCGGAGGACCTCAGAAAAGGCTGGGGCCTCTCCCGGCAACTGGTCGCCGAATTCGGCCTCTACCGTCAGAAGTATTGCGGCTGCATCTATTCTGAAATGGAACGATACAGAAAGAGGCGTTCGTAATTTACCGCTCCGCAAGTCATGGACAGTCTCCAGCATATCGGCATGGTCTTGATAGGCGATTGAAAAAACTCCTGTGCCTTTTCATCACGGCCCTGTTCGTCCTTGTTTCGTCCGGTCCCGAGGCTGCTACGGTCAAGGTCCTTATCCTTGACGACGTCTTTCAGAACATCCCGGAGAAGGACGAGAAACTCGACAGCATGGGCAGGATCACCGGCGATCTCCTGGTGAGCGGTTCTCACTATCAGGGGAACATCGAGGTATGGAAAGGCAACGCAGGACTTTACCTCGTCAACGAACTGCCACTTGAGGAGTATATCAAGAACGTTGTCTCAGCAGAGGTGGGGCAGAACTGGGACATGGAGGCGCTGAAGGCGCAGGCAGTAGTCTCCCGGACCTACGCCCTATATCAAAAGGGCTTGAACGGCAATGTCAACTTCGACCTCACCTCCTCTGTCCTCCACCAGGTGTACAAAGGCACGGTCATCGACGCGCGCATCTCCTATGCTGTCATGCATACCGAAGGAGAAGTCCTCTACTACAACGGAAAACTGATCGAGGCTCTCTATCATTCCACCTGCGGGGGCATGACCGAAGATCCTGCCGAGGTATTCGGCAAGAGTTATCCGTATCTGAAACCGGTCGAGTCGAGCTGCACTGTCTCGCCCTACGCGCTCTGGGAGAGAAAGATCCCTGTTGAAGAGATCGAAAAGGCGCTCCGCCTCAGCAACATAAAGACGATCTCGATAAAATCCTATACAACCACGAAACGGGTCAAGACAGTCGAGATTGTTCACGACGACGGCAGGCTTATCGTCAAATCGAATGACCTTCGGAAGGCCCTGGGCTGGAGCCGGCTCCCGAGCACCAACTTCGAGGTAACCAGGGAAAACGGAACCTTTGTCTTTGACGGCAGGGGATACGGCCACGGAGTCGGCCTCTGTCAGTGGTCAGCGCTGGAAATGGCCCGGGAAGGCAAGACCTACGGGGAGATCCTCTCTTTTTTCTATCCAGGCTCTGTCCTGCGGGTTTATGAAAACCGCTGATTACGACTTTCACCTGCCTGAAGGGCTCATAGCCCTCAGACCTGCTGAAGAGAGGGACGCCTCTAAGCTGCTGGTGCTCGGCAAAGACGGTGAGGCGCATGCGCGCTTCTCCGACCTGCCCCGGTTCCTGTCTCCAGGGGACCTGCTTGTCATCAACAACACAAAGGTGTTCCCAGCCCGTCTCTCCGGACGGAAGCCATCCGGAGGAAGACTGGATATGCTTCTCGTCAGAGAGATATCTCCTGGCGAGTGGGAGATCGTATCAAAGGGGAAATATACCGGAAGTGTGGAGATCAGCGGCATTACAGCGCGGATTGCAGAAGGGTCCAAGGCGGTATTTGACGGAAACTCAGACCTCAGGGCCCTTCTCTGGAAGGAGGGTTTAATGCCCCTTCCCCCCTACATCAGACGCCGGCCGGACGCGCTTGAC
>JAKAGF010000009.1 GCA_021825805.1 Nitrospirota bacterium | reverse complement strand
GACAGCCCTCGCCGCCGCAACGCTTGTCGAGAAGCTGGGCGGCGTTATCGCGGAAATGGCCTTTATCGTGGACCTGCCGGATGTGGGCGGCTCAAAGAAGCTTCGCGCCAAAGGCTACACGTTCTTCGCGCTCACGGAATTCGAAGGGGATTAGATTGGGGAGCACGTCTCAGCTTGCGGACGTGGGCTCTCGATTATCGATGACAGCTGACTCGCTGATCCAACCCAGGTTTAGATCATGCAATCCGGAAGCTGATGAGCAATAAGGTTCGAGACGGTCTTGTTTTATTCAGTATCGCTTTTTTTCTTTACAATATCAATTTGAGACCAATAGCAACGGGCGACAGCGTCCCGGCTGCCCTCATCCCGATTGCATTACTCACCAAGGGGAATATGGCGATGGACGAATTCAACCAGCACTATATTGATTATTATCAGCGGCGCGACGGTTACCGACAAGAGACGCCCAAGCCTTATTTTTTTGTTGCAACGAAATATGGCTATCTTTCTCCATATCCCATAGCAACCGGATTGATCCTGACGCCTTTTTATGCCGTGCCGGTCTATGTTTACAATCAAATGCACCCGACGACCGCGCAGTGGGTCTTTTTTGCCGTGGTCGCTGAAAAAATATCTGCTTCCGCAATTACCGCTGCATCAGTAGCGCTCTTTTACCTGCTCTGCCTCAAAGTGGGTGCTTCGAGGGCTATGTCCCTCCTATTGGCAGCCGCATATGCCTTCACAACGGAGGCGTGGGTAATTTCCTCTCAGGCCCTCTGGCAACACGGGCCCGGGGTCTTCTTTATTCTGTCTTCTTGCCTTATCGCCCTTGACCATAAGGAGTATCCCTCCGTAAGAAAGGCCGTTCTCATCGGCCTGTTATGCGCCGTTGCGGTCGCGATCAGGCCGACAAATATTATTTTTTGCATATCGTTGCTCTTATGGACTGTGGCAATGAGGGCATCTTACTGGCTCTGGTGTGCTATCCCTGTTGCTGCGATAGCGTCAGCTCTGGGCGCTTATAACATCGCGATATTCGGGAACGTGCGGGGAGGATATACGATGCCCTTCAATGCGGATTTCCTGGAAGGATTCAGCGGCATCCTCTTCAGCCCCGGCCGGGGTCTGCTAATCTATTTTCCTCTCGCCCTTTTCGGCCTTGCGGGATATTATCGCGGCCTGCGGGAAAGGCATGCAGCAGCCGGTTTCTTCACCGTTCTTATGATTTCGGCGCTTTTGCAGATAATCCTCTTCTCAAAGTGGCCCACCTGGTGGGGAGGGTACTGCTATGGTCCCCGTTACCTTACGGAAATTCAGCCCATGCTTTTGCTGGCTGCAATTCCCCTTTTTCGTCAGCGGCAAAACGATCTCCTTGCACGGGCCGTCTTTATTGTCTTTTTCGTATGGTCCTTCTCCATTCAGGCGGTGGGGGCCTTCCTATATCCTGCCGGCGATTGGAATGGTTCTCCCATCAATGTCGACAATGCGCTATCCAGGGTATGGGACTGGAAGGATAACCCGGTCGCACGGGACATCACGGCATTCCTGAAGAAACAGTAGGTCGCACGCAGGGAAGCAGGTTCGCTATTTCTTGTGGCAGCCGGCGCACCGGTTGTCGGATGTCTGCTGGGCCTTTCTGGCCTCAGGAGTTTTTTTCAACCCCTGTCCGTGGCAGTTGAAGCAGTCCCTGAATCCGAGTTCTCGGTGCATCGCAACCATCTTTGGATTCTTGCTGTGGCATACGTTACAGCCCTGGGCAGGGAAGGCCGGGAAGAGCAGGAGCGCTGATGCAAGCAGCAGGGAGCTGACGGTCATTCTGGTCATGGAAGTATTTTAATAAAACCGGTCGGTTATGCGTATGATTCCCGTCATATTCCTTAAAACGCCAAGCAGTTTCTCAAAAGGGGATGCAGCAGGCGAGTTGAAGAGCGCGGTATGGCGTATTTAATTGATATTGCCTCTGGCATGCCTTTTGTATATAATAGTCAAGTTTGCAAATTCGATTTGCAAAGAAACCAAGAAAAAAGGTGGTGATACTGATGAAGAAGATTATCTCCCTGGTAGTCGCAATCCTCTTTGTACTGTCCGTGACCGCGTTTGCAGCTGAGAAGGCCGCTGAGGCCCCTAAGGCTGACAAGGCCACGAAGATGGAGGAGAAGAAGGACGCAGGCAAGGACGCAGCAGCAAAGCCGGAGAAGCCCGCTAAGAAGGGCAAGAAGGGCAAGAAGAAGAAGGGTGCAAAGGCTGAAGAGAAGGCAGCTGAGAAGCCGGCCGAGAAGGCTCCTGAGAAGGCAGCCGAGAAGCCCGCTGAGAAGCCGAAGAAGTAATTTCTCTGCAGTGTATCAAACAGAAGGCGCCGGGATTTCCCGGCGCCTTTCTTTTTTTGTCCGGTTTTGCCCGGCCGCATAAATGAGTCTTAAACGAGGGTTGCGATTGTCACGCCTCCGCCGCCTTCAGGCTGTTTGCCCGGCCTGAAGCCTTTGATCAGGGGGTGGCCTGTGAGATGTTCCCGCACCGCCCGTGAGAGTGCGCCTGTCCCGATGCCGTGGATGATCGTCACTTCGCTGAGGCCGGCCAGCGATGCATGGTTCAGAAAGGGTTCGAGCAGGGAGAGCGCCTCATCCACGCGCATGCCTATGAGGCTGAGCCTGGAGACGTATGGCTCGTCCTGTCCTTCGCTCCCTGTCTTCGATCCCGTCTGTTCGCGCTGCCTTCCCGCCCTGCGCCTGAGGTCAGAGAGGGGGACCTCGATCTCGGTCTGCCCGGAACGCACCTTGATCCTGCTGTCCCGCCGCACGATTGTTGTTACGGCAGCGTCAAAACCGAGCGATGTGACGAAGACCGTATCTCCCTCCTTTATGTCATCAAGGGTGATCCCGCCTTCTTCATCCCGCTGAACCCTCTTCGCCTTTTCAGCGATCTGCTGCCGGATTGTCTCGGCCTTTTTCAGCGCCTCGCGGCGTTCAGCTTTTTCTTTTTTCTTGAACTCGTCCAGGAGGGCATTCATCTGCCTTTTTACATCGAGCACCGTCTCCGCGGCCTCGTCGTATGCCTTTGCCAGAATCTCCTTTTCCCTGCGCGAAGCCTCTTCCATCCGCTCCTGAATGAGTCTTTCCCCTCCCGCCAGTTCCTCCCTGCGGAGTTCGAGATCGCGAAGCTGTTCCTCAAAGAGGCTGCGTTTTCGGTTGAGGTCAGCCACAAGGTTGTCGAACTCAACCTTCATGCCGCCGAGCATCGACCGGGCTGCCGCTATAATCCTGTCCGGTAATCCGTAGCGGCGGGCCGTCTCAAGGGCGTAGGACTGGCCCGGCTCCCCGGTGCGCAGGCGGTAGAGCGGCGTAAAGGTCTGCCGGTCAAACTCCATGGATGCGTTCACCATGCCTTCTGTCCTGTGGACGTACCCCTTGATGTCCGCAAGGTGCGTTGTGGCAAAGACCAGGGCGCCGCATATCCTCAGTTCCGACAGCACGGCGCAGGCAAGGGCGGCGCCCTCCGACGGGTCCGTCCCTGTCCCCAGTTCGTCTATGAGTACGAGCGCCCTGGGGTGGGCGCGTTCAAGGATCGAGGCGATATGCTCAATATGGGCGGAGAAGGTGGAAAGGTTCGTCTCGATCGACTGATCGTCTCCGATGTCAACGAGGAGTTCGCGCATAAGGGGCACGCTGGATGCGGATGAAGCTGGTATGGGCATGCCCGAAAGCGCCATGGCGATGAGCAGGCCGATCGTCTTGATGGCGATGGTTTTGCCTCCTGCATTGGAGCCGGTAATGACCATTACCGTCGAGTCTCCCCCGAGACCCACGTCCAGAGGCACCACCCTCCGTCCCGCGCCTGACCGCATAAAGGAGAGCGCCAGCAGGGGATGCCTCGCCTGAACGAGCCGGAGCATGCCTGATTCGTTGATCTCGGGTATCGACATGGACAGAGGCCCGGAAAAATAGGCGATACAGGCCAGGGCGTCAAGGTCCACGAGGATGCTGAACTCGCGGGCGATGCCGTCGGCCTCACCGCGGACCCTTGCCGAGATATCCCTGAGGATTCGGATCTCCTCTGCCTTTTGCTCTGCGATGAGGTTTTCCAGTTCATTCGCCAGGTTGATGATCGCCAGCGGCTCCATGAACGCGGTCTCCCCTGATTTCGACACATCGTGGACAACGCCGGAGACCTGTCCTTTGGAGTCCATACGGACCGGGATTACCCACCGTCCAGAACGTTTTGTGATGAAATCGTCCTGGAGAAAGACCGAGACCCTCTCGTCCCTGACGATCTCCTCGATCTTCCTGACGATCTTCACCTCGAGCCTGCGTATGCGCTCGCGCAGGTCCCTCAGGAGGAAAGAGGCGGTATCAAGGATGTTTCCCTCCTGGTCTACCGATTTTTTAAGCACACGGAGGATGTCCGGGAAGCCGGTCAGCCCTTCCGTCATCTCCGCAAGGCGGGGAAGATCGTCGCGCCCATGTATCTGGGCCGCGGCAGCAGCGGTAATCGAAAGAACGGGGATAAAGCCGGCCAGTTCTGCCGCCTCGAGCACAGCGCCTGCGGGCCTTGCCTTCAGGAGTGCGGAAGAGATGTCCCGGAACGGGGACAGCCCCAGCGGCGTCCCATCCTGCGACATCCGCATGATCTCGCTGATCCTGGACTGCCGAATCCGCACAAGGTTTATGTCTTCAAGCGGCATGAGCCCGGTCACGACCCTCTGCGAGGCGTCACAGTTGGCGCCCTCCGACACCTTTGATAGGAGTTTTGGGAATTCGATCGGATCAAGGGAATATCTGTTCATCGCAGGACCTATAATAATGAGGACAACGGTTCCGGGACCATCCGCACGACTACTCCTGCGGCGGAGGTCATCCGTCCTCACCGCGAGCAGGTGGAGCTTTGTCGCTCCCGGCTGCAGCCAGATGCTTCATGCGCCTGTTCACCTTCATCCAGAGCCAGACCCCGGCAACGACCGTTATCAGGCTGAGGATATGTCTGGCAGTGAGTCCGGCGGTGAAACGATCCTCAACCGCGCGGGCGAGTTCAAGGCTTCTGAAGAAGAGGATGCGGGGAATTGCGCATGCTGTTATAAGGACGAGGCAGAATATCACGACATGGGACATGCTGCGGTGGAGACGGACGAGGGTTTGAAGCGACGCGGTTGAAGCGGCGCTCCCCTGCCGGCTCAAGACGATCCACAAGACCGCCCCGCTTGCGGCGAGCATCGCTATCGCCATGTCATGGATGTAGTTATTAAGCGCGATGAGGGCGGAGACTGAGGAATTCACTATGTCTTTGGTTGTCCCATCATTTCGGTTTTCATCCGCCGCAGAGGCGGTGTCAGTCATTGTATCGCAGGCATTCAGACGCGGTCAAGGAAGGCATTGGCGCTTTTTCCGCGGCAGTCCAAAGGCAATAAGAATTACTTATTAACCTATAGATAAATTTTTAGATAACCTGTTATTTTTAAATGAAGATTCTCCTTGACAAAGAATTTTCCCTATGATAATCTCCATACGTTTCAGAACACAAAATTTTTTGTCGAAGGGGCTACGATGCTGGACATTCACTTAAAATGGCTTTTGGTTCTGACAGCAAACTTCCTCGGACTGATGTTCGTCCTCAATATAATCCTCTTTAAACCCCTCCTCAGGATATTCAAGGAAAGAGAAGCAGCGACCAAGGGTTCCCTTGACGCGGCCCGGGAGATGCAGGCCCGCAAGGACGAGGGCATTGCGCAGCTCAACAAGGATATCGCCGATGCGCGCCACAAGGCAAAGGACATCTTCGAGACCCGGAGGACCGAGGGGGTCGGCAGGCAGAAAGAGATGCTTTCAGAGGCCGAGGCAAAGGCGGCTGCCATGTTGCAGCAGGCGCGGGCAGAGCTCCAGGCTGAGGTGGAAAAGGCCCGCCGGACCCTCAAGGCTGACGTTGAAAAATTCTCTGACGAGATAGTCAGGAAGATGGTAAAGGCATGAATATAATGAAGAGTTCAAAAACCGGCGTTTTGATCAACATCCGAACGGTGGCGGGGTTCCTGCTCCCCCTGTTGTACCTCCTGCTCGCCACGGCGGTCGCCTTTGCAAGCAGCGGAGGAGGGGAGGAAGGCGGCTCCGGAAAGTCCATCTTCATGGCATACTTCTGGTCGATCATAAACTTCCTGATCCTTGTCTTCCTCCTGGGCTTCATGCTCAAGAAGATGGATATCAAGGGCTATTTCAGGAAGCGGACCGAGCTGATCGAGCAGTCGATCAGGGAGGCCCGGGAGGCGAAGGAGCTGGCGCAGAAGGCCCTTGCCGAGGTCGAAGAGAGGCTGAAGATGAAGGACTCCGAGATCGCCGAGATCATGAGCGCTGCGAAGGCCTCGGGAGAGAGCGAAAAGACCCGGCTGGTCGAGGAAGGAGACCGGCTGCAGGAGAGGATACTCGATCAGGCGCGGGTGAATATCGATTATGAGTTGAAACGCGCCAAAGCGGCCATCAAGGAAGAGGCTGCGGTGATCGCCATGGAGCTGGCTGAAAAGAAACTCAGGGAGAAGCTCACGAAGGAAGAGCAGCTGAAGCTCCTTGAGGAATCCGTCGCAAAGATAGAGGGTAAAAATTGAAACCGGTCAAACAAGCCAACAAGTATGCCAAGACATTGATCAATATCGTCGGCATGGACAACGCCCCGGCTGCCCTCCAGGAACTCGCGGTCGTGGAAGGCCTCATGGCCCGGAGCAAGGAGTTCAGGAGTCTCCTCATCAACCCTGTCTTTTCCCAGGAGGAGAGGGCGAAGGCGTTCGGCCAGGTGGCTGCGAAGGCGAACCTCTCGGAGCATGTGGCGAAGTTCGTGATGCACCTTGCCGAGATCAGGGTGGCTGCCGCGCTCTCCGAGATCATCAAGCGGGCGACCGCCATCTACCTGGAGAAGAAGAAGCGGGCAAAGGCGGTGGTGATGTCGCCCATCGAGGTGACGCGGGACTACCAGGAACGGCTGAAGGCCTCCCTCAAGAAGGTGACCGAGAGGGACGTTGATATCGAGTACGTGGTCGATCCGTCGCTCCTCGGAGGCGTGCTGGTGAAGGTGGGCAGCACCATGTACGACAGCAGCATCAGGGGTCAACTCAGATTATTGAAGGATGAACTTATAAAGGGGTGATGACATGGAGATCAAGGTAGAAGAGATCAGTGAACTCTTAAGAAAGCAGATAACCGACTTCGAGAAGAAGGTCGACGTGAGCGAGATCGGCACAATAGTGTCCGTGGGCGATGGTATCGCCCGCATTTACGGTCTCGAAAAATGTATGGCATCGGAACTCCTCGAGTTCCCCAACGGAATCATGGGCATGGCCCTCAACCTCGAGGCCGAGACCGTCGGCGCGGTCCTCTTCGGCGAAGATTCTCTCATCCACGAGGGCGACATCGTCAAGCGGACCGGCAGGATCATGTCCGTTCCAGCAGGCGATGCGATGCGGGGCAGGGTCATCAACGCCATCGGCCAGCCGATCGACGGCAAGGGGCCGATCAACACGAAGGAATTCCGCATCGTCGATGTTGTCGCGCCCGGCATCATCGAAAGAAAGTCAGTCCATGAGCCGCTGCAGACCGGCATCAAGGCGATAGATGCGATGATACCCATCGGCCGCGGACAGCGCGAGCTGATCATCGGCGACCGCCAGACCGGAAAGACGTCCGTTGCGATAGACGCCATCATCAATCAGAAGGGCGGCGACGTCACCTGCATCTACGTTGCAGTCGGGCAGAAGCGCTCGAATGTCGCCCGCACCATGAAGATACTCGAGGAAAACGGCGCGCTGGAGCACACGATCATCGTCTCCTCTACCGCCAGCGAGCCGGCCCCTCTGCAGTACATCGCGCCGTACACCGGCTGCGCCATCGGCGAGTATTTCCGCGACAACGGCAAACACGCGCTGATCGTTTATGATGACCTGTCAAAACAGGCGACCGCATACAGGCAGCTTTCGCTGCTGCTGAGGCGTCCGCCCGGTCGTGAGGCGTTCCCCGGCGACGTCTTCTACCTCCATTCGAGGCTTCTCGAAAGGGCCGCGAAACTCTCGGATGACCTCGGCGCCGGTTCACTCACCGCGCTGCCGATCATCGAGACCCAGGCGGGCGATGTCTCCGGATACATACCGACGAACGTCATCTCGATCACCGACGGCCAGATATACCTCGAACCTGAACTCTTCTACGCAGGCCAGCGGCCCGCGGTCAACGTCGGTCTTTCGGTCAGCCGCGTCGGCGGCGCAGCCCAGACCAAGGCGATGAAGCAGGTTGCCGGCACTCTCAGGCTCGACCTCGCGCAGTTCCGCGAACTGGCGGCCTTTGCCCAGTTCGGCAGCGACCTCGACAAGTCCACCCTGCAGCAGCTGGAACGCGGCAAGAGGATGGTCGAGCTCCTGAAACAGGACCTCTATGTTCCGATGTCCATGGAAGATCAGGTTGCGGTGCTCTTCGCGGCGACCCAGGGCTTCCTCGACGACGTGCCGGTCGAGGCGATCAAGAAGTTCGAGGCCGAGTTCATCAGGTATATGAAGGACCGCAAGGCTGATCTTCTGAAGACGATGAAGGAGAAGAAGGCGATTGACGACGACCTCAAGGCAAAGCTGATCGCAGCGGTTGAGGACTTCAAGAAGGGCTTCCAGGCATAGAGCGCCGGATACCGGATAAAGGATAAACATGGCGACACTACGGGACATACGGAGAAGAATAAAGGCCGTCCAGTCCACCAGCAAGATCACCAAGGCCATGAAGATGGTGGCTGCGGCAAAGTTCAGGAGGGCCCAGCAGAGGATGTTCGAGCTGCGGCCGTATGCCGAGCGCATGCAGTCGATCCTCTCAAGCCTGGCCGGCAACGCAGAGGGCGAGACCCATCCCCTCCTTGCCGTGCGGTTCAAGAAGAACGTGGAAGTCCTCATCGTGACGAGCGACCGCGGGCTCTGCGGCGCCTTCAACGCCAACATCATGAAGGCTGCTTCGAGACATATCGCCGAGCTGAAGAAGGAAGGATTCGAGGTGACGGTCAGCACTGTCGGAAGGAAGGCGCGGGACTACTTCAAGCGCAGGGGCGTCGAGATGCGCAAGTCCTGGACAGGCATCTCCGGCAGGATATCCTATGCCAATGCCCAGGAGATCGCAGCCGACATCATCGAGAACTACACCGCCGAGGCCTTCGACGAGGTGATCCTCATCTATAACGAGTTCAAGACAGTCGTGCAGCAGAAGGTGGTGGTTGCCCGTCTCCTGCCGCTTGCACCGATAGAGGCAGCCTCGCAGGAGTCGCTGCCTGTGTATAACATGATCTATGAGCCTTCGATGCAGGAGATATTCAACAGACTTCTGCCCAAGAACGTAGAAATCCAGGCCTTCAGGGCGCTGCTGGAGTCGCAGGCGTCCGAAGAGGCTGCCCGTATGTCGGCCATGGAGAATGCGACCAAGGCGGCGAACGAGATGATCGGCAGCCTCACGCTCCAGTATAACAAGGCCCGTCAGGCGACGATCACAAAGGAGCTCATGGACATCGTCGGCGGCGTCGAGGCATTGAAGGGATAAAGTCGAATAGGAAACAGAAATGAAAATACATCCGGGGGTTACAGAATGAGCAATACAGGAAAGGTCTCACAGGTCATCGGCGCAGTCGTTGACATCGAGTTCGAGGACAAGATGCCGGAAATCCTCAACGCCATCAAGGTCGTCAGTAAAGGCGACGCGGCGAAGGGCATTCCGGATATGGACGTTACCCTTGAGGTGGCTGCGCACGTTGGCGACCACATAGTCAGGACGGTCGCCATGCAGCCTACGGACGGCATGGTGAGAGGCATGGTCGCGGTCGACACCGGCCAGCCGATCACGGTCCCTGTCGGCAAGGGCTCGCTCGGCAGGATATTGAATGTCATCGGCGAACCGATCGACAAACTCGGGCCGGTAGCCTCCGAAAAGCGGCTTCCGATCCACAGGCCTGCCCCTGATTTTGCGTCCCAGGAGCCGGTCACCCAGGTGTTTGAGACAGGCGTCAAGGTCTTCGACCTGCTCGTGCCCTTTGTCCGCGGCGGCAAGATGGGCATGTTCGGCGGCGCCGGCGTCGGCAAGACCGTCGTCATCATGGAGATGATCCATAACATCGCCATGAAACACGGCGGCGTCTCGGTTTTCGCGGGCGTCGGCGAGCGGACGAGGGAAGGAAACGACCTGTACGGCGAAATGAAGCACTCCGGAGTTTTGGAGAAGGTCTCGCTCATCTACGGTCAGATGAACGAGCCGCCGGGGGCCCGCGCCAGGGTCGCGCTTACCGCCCTGACGGCAGCAGAGTATTTCCGTGACGAGGGCCAGGACGTTCTTATATTTATCGACAACATATTCAGATATACTCTCGCGGGCGCCGAGCTTTCCGCACTGCTTGGCCGTATGCCCTCTGCCGTCGGCTACCAGCCGACACTCGGCACGGACATGGGCATTTTACAGGAACGTATTACAACGACCAAGAAGGGCGCCATCACGTCCATGCAGGCGATCTACGTGCCTGCTGACGACCTGACAGATCCGGCGGTCGCAACCGCCTTCACGCACCTCGACGGCACGGTCGTTCTCTCGCGGCAGATCTCGGAACTTGGCATCTATCCGGCTGTTGACCCGCTGGATTCGACCTCCCGAATCCTCGACCCCAAGGTCATCGGCGATGAGCATTACGCTGTTGCTCGTTCGGTCCAGAAGATACTCCAGAGATACAAGGAACTGCAGGACATCATCGCGATCCTCGGTCTGGAAGAGCTTTCGGAAGACGACAAGATTACCGTCGCCCGGGCGCGCAAGATGCAGAGGTTCCTCAGCCAGCCCTTCCATGTCGCCGAAGTCTTCACCGGCAGGCCGGGCAAGTACGTCAAGGTCGCGGATACGATCAAGGCGTTCAAGGCGGTTGTTGACGGGAAATACGACGACGTGCCCGAGCAGTGCTTCTACATGTGCGGCGGCATTGAGGACGTCGAGGAGAACGCAAAGAAGCTCGGCATAACGAGGTAATTTCCATGGCTGAAGGCAAACTGCTTCTTGAGATAGTAACCCCGCAGGGGCTCGTGTTCAGCGAGGAGGTGGACGAGGTCACCGCTGAAGGCAGCGAGGGCGAGTTCGGCGTGCTTCCGGGGCATGTGCCCTTTGTCACTACCCTTAAGATCGGGATGCTGACCTGCAAGAAGGGCACTGAGTCGATCTTTTTCTTCGTCAACTGGGGCTACGCCGAAGTGGGGCCGGAGAAGGTGCTCGTGCTGGCGGACAGCGCGGAGCGCTCTGATGAGATCGACGTGGAGCGCGCGAAGGCTGCGATGAAGCGCGCTGAAGACCGGCTGAAGGCTGCTGCTGATGTTGATTTCGCCCGTGCGGAGTCGGCCCTTGAGAGGGCTGTCACCAGGGTCCAGATCGTGGAGCTGCGAAGGGCGAAGTAGAGCTGCCTGCAAATAGGATGATGGAGGCGGTTATGCACGGAACAAGACCTGGCCCCATTTTCCCTGTTTGATCTCTTCTGGAGAGGCGGTTTCAAAAAATAATTCTAATGCTTCTTTGAGGTTGTCACGCGCCTGCTCGATGGTATCTCCCTGGCTTGCTATATCAAGCTCTGGACAAAGAGAAACGTATCCATCATCTTCTTTTTCTATGATAGCCGTCAGTTAAGGAGGCCGGGACTATGCCCAGGGGGCCTCGCCTTTCAGGAAGCTGTTGATATCGGCTGCTGCGCGCTTTCCGGCGCCCATGGCGCTGATCACCGTTGCCGCGCCCGTGACGATGTCTCCTCCGGCCCAGACACGCTGTTTCTTCGTCCTGCCGGTCTCGGTGTCCGCAACCGCTGTGCCGTGCTTTGTCCGTTCGAGTCCCGTTGCATCAACAAAGACCAGCGGGTTGGGGCTCGTGCCCAGCGCCATGATCACCGTGTCCATCTCCATCTCGAATTCGGATCCGGGGATGGGGACCGGCTTTCTCCTGCCAGAGGCATCAGGCTCGCCCAACTGCATCTTGACGCAGCGGAGGGCCTTCACACAGCCCTTCTCATCACCTATGATCTCGACCGGATTTGTCAGAAGGTCGAAGATGACTCCCTCTTCCTGGGCGTGGTGATACTCCTCTGCCCTGGCCGGGATCTCATCGGCTGAACGCCGGTAGACGATATGGGCCTCGCCCGGCTCTCCGCCCGACTGTTTCGCCAGAAGCGCCTGAAGCCGCAGGCTGCACCTGACCGAATCCATCGCAACGTTGCCCCCGCCGACAACCGCCACCTTCTTGCCGATCTTCACCGGCGTGTCGAATTCAGGGAAGCGGTAGGCCTTCATCAAATTGACACGGGTGAGGAACTCGTTGGCCGACATCACGCCGTTGAGGTTTATCCCCTGTATGCGCATGAAGGAGGGGAGGCCGGCGCCGGTGCCGAGGAATACGGCGTCATAGTCCGACAGGAGTTCATCAAGGGTGAAGGAACGGCCGATGACGTGGTCTGTTTTTATATCAATGCCCAGGCACTCAACGGCGTAACTGATCTCGCCGTGGACAACGCCCTTGGGCAGCCTGAATTCAGGTATGCCATAGACAAGCACGCCCCCCGGGCCGTGGAGGGACTCGAACATCGTGACCTCATGGCCCTGGCGACCGAGGTCAACGGCGCAGGTAAGACCAGCCGGTCCCGTGCCGACCACGGCTACGCGCTTTCCGGTCTTCGGGGCCTTCACCAGGGGACAGGTGCGTTCGGCAAGTTCATAATCGCCCACGAATCTCTCCAGCCTGCCGATGGCTACTGCCTCGCCTTTCTTCGCCAATATGCAGTTGCCCTCGCACTGGACCTCCTGGGGACAGACCCTTCCGCAGATGGCAGGCAGGTTGTTCTTCACCTTCATCCACTCAACCGCCTTCACCATATCGCCTTCCCGGAGGGCCTTGATGAACTGCGGTATCAGGACGCCCACGGGGCATCCCTTGATGCACTTGGGCTCTTTGCACTGAAGGCAGCGCTCGGCCTCAACACGGGCGGTCTGCTCCGTATAGCCCAGGGCCACCTCTTCGAAATTGCCCCGCCGGACGACCTGGTCCTGATTGGGCATGTCGTGGCGTTTTATCTTCATCCGTTCTTTTTGTGTCAGTTCAGCCATTACTTTCCTCCCTCTGCTGCTGCGCCTTCGAGTCTGCATTTGTGGTCATACTCCTGCAGGGCGATCCGCTCTTCCTCCCTGTAGAACTGTAGCCGGGAGAGCAGATTGTCCCAGTCGACTTTATGGCCGTCGAATTCCGGACCGTCCACGCAGACGAAACGGGCGCCGTCATCGAGGAGCACGCGGCAGCCGCCGCACATCCCCGTGCCGTCGATCATTATGGTATTGAGACTCACCGTTGTGGGGACCTGGAAGGGTTTTGTCGCGGCTGCGACGAACTTCATCATAATGGCAGGGCCGATGGCCCAGACCCTGGCGATCTTTCTTTGAGCGTCACCCAGTATCTCCTTGAGCGGTTCGGTCACCACCGTCTTTCTTCCGTAGGACCCGTCGTCAGTGCAGACGATCAGCTCATCCGACACCGCCTTCATCTTATCTTCCCAAAAGAGAAGGTCCCTGTTCCTGGCGCCGACGATGGATATCACCGTGTTGCCCGCCTCCTTCAGCTCTCTCGCAATGGGATAGATGGGCGCGATGCCTACGCCGCCGCCCACGCAGACGACGGCGCCGAAGTTTTCGACATCCGTGGGATGTCCCAGAGGGCCGGCAAAGGACGCCACCGAGTCGCCTGGCTCCAGTTTCCCCAGTTGCTTTGTGGATTTGCCCACTTCCTGGAATATGATCGTGATCAACCCCGCATCACGGTTGTAGTCCGCGATGGTCAGGGGGATCCTCTCTCCATGCTCATCGATGCGCACGATGATGAACTGGCCGGCCCGCGCCTTTCGCGCAACGTGCGGGGCCTCGATATCCATCAGCTTCGTGACATCGCTGAGTATCTCTTTCCTTACGATCTTATACATGATCTTCCTCCGCAATAACCATTTTTTATTTTAATACTTCCGTTCATACTTCTGCACGAAGCGGCATCCATAATTATTAAAATAATTTATACTATCATAAAAATATGCCATAATCCAAGGATTTATTTTTTAATGGGCAAACGTCTTGCAGCACGTTAGAAAGTGATGCTTCAGTAGTCTTTCCTGCTGTACTCCTTTCGCTTCCCTGCCTTCTTCTGAATAGGGAGTGGCCGCTGTCGTTAAAAGCCGGCGTCCCGGCCTAATAAGTCAATAAAATAATATAATAACCCTTGCCGAATTTTTTATGGTACATTAATAAACTCTACTGCTACGGTATATCGCTGTTTCGCACGTGGCTGTATGCGACTGCTTCAGACGGATATGCGCAGGACCGAAGAGCGCCTCGCCGAGTGCCGTAGTGAGATGAATCAAATGAGGAGGTTGCATGAAGGTGGACGCTATACAGGTGGATGACGTCATCGGAAGGGTCGGCAGGATCCTGTGCGAGCACGACAGAAAAAAGGGGATTCTCATTCATACCTTCCAGAAAATCCAGGAAGACCATGGGTACCTGCCCGAGGATGTCCTGAATCAGCTTGCAAAAAAACTTTCCCTCCCCCTGGCCGAAGTATACAGTGTCGCCAGCTTTTACAAACAGTTCCACTTTTCTCCCAGGGGCAGGAAGGTAGTGAGGGTATGCACTGGAACCGCCTGTCACGTAAGGGGAGCGAAACAGGTGTTGACCGCCCTCCAGGATGAGTTCGGGATAAAGGACGGCGAAACCACGCCTGACCTTGCGATGACCCTCGAGACCGTCGGCTGCGTGGGCTGCTGCGGCCTGGCCCCTGTTGCGACTGTCAACGAAGACGTGGTGGGAGATATAGGGAAGAAGAAACTGGGCGATATGATCAAGTCCATTAAAGAGGAATAAGGCTATGAGCAGACTGAACAGCGTAGATGATCTGAAGAAGCTGAGAGACCTGTTGAAGGAGGAGTCTTTCAGGCCGGACAGGAACAGGGTGCGCGTCTGCTGCGGAACTGCCTGCGTTGCCTCCGGGTCGAAGAAAGTGGTAAAGGAACTGGAGGAAGAGTCGTCCCGGCGCGGGGTGGACCTCGAGATCGTCAAGACCGGATGCCAGGGGCTCTGCCAGAAGGGTCCGGTGATGAAGGTCGAGCCGCACGGCTATTTCTATCAGAAGGTCGGAGGAGGCGACGCCCGGGACCTTGTTGCCCATACCTTCTCCGCGGGCAAGCCGGTCAGATCTCTTCTGTACAGGGAATCCTTCATGTCTGATCCTGTAGAAGAGGTCGAGAATGTTCCCTTCTATAAAAAACAGTTGAGGATCGCCCTGAGGAATAACGGCAGGATAGACCCCAATGATATTCGGCATTATATCGCGGTAGGCGGCTACTCCGCCGCTGAGAAGATGTTCGCGGGCATGACCCCTGATCAGGTGATGAGGGAGATCGACAAGGCCAACCTCAGGGGAAGGGGCGGGGCCGGCTTCCCTGCCGGCAAGAAGTGGGCCCACTCCAACAAATCGCCTGAGAAGACGCGTTTTATCATCGCCAACGGAGACGAGGGAGACCCCGGCGCATTCATGGACAGGGCGATCATGGAAGGAGACCCCCACAGCCTCCTCGAAGGCATGCTCGTCAGCGCGTATGCCCTGAAGGCCCATTACGGCTTTATCTACGTCAGGCACGAATACCCCCTCGCGGTGCAGAACCTCAAGACCGCCATCACGCAGGCCGAGGAACTGGGTCTCCTGGGCGACAACATCCTCGGCTCGCGGTTTGATTTCATCGTTGACGTTCGGGAGGGGGCCGGCGCCTTTGTCTGCGGTGAATCGACTGCGCTGGTCGCCTCGATCGAGGGCGACAGGGGATACCCGAGGCCGAGGCCGCCGAGGCTGTCAGAGGCGGGCGGAGGTCTCTGGGGTTTTCCCAGCAACCTCAACAATATCGAGACGTATGCCTGTGTGCCGCCTATTATCGAGAAGGGCGCTGACTGGTTTCTGGGCATCGGCACTCCGACGTCGCCTGGGACAAAGGTCTTTGCGCTGACAGGCAAGGTGAAGAATACAGGGCTCGTCGAGGTCCCCATGGGCACTCCGCTCAGGGAGATCATCTACGATATAGGCGGAGGCATCCTCGGGGACAAGGAATTCAAGGCGCTCCAGACAGGAGGTCCCTCCGGCGGCTGCATACCCGCAAGCCAGCTGGACCTCCCGGTTGACTTTGACTCCCTCGCCAGGGTCGGCTCGATGATGGGGTCGGGCGGTATGGTAGTCCTCGACGAAGACACCTGCATGGTCGATGTTGCCAAGTACTTCCTCTCCTTCACCCAGGCGGAATCGTGCGGTAAATGCCCTCCCTGCAGGATCGGGACGTACCAGATGCTGCAGATACTCGAAAGGATAACATCCGGCCACGGACAGCACGGCGATATCCAGCATCTCATAGAGCTTGGCAAGATGATCCAGAAGGGGTCCCTGTGCGGCCTCGGGCAGAGCGCCCCCAACCCCGTGCTCAGCACCATCAAGTATTTCAGGCACGAATACGAAGAGCACATCTACGACAACTACTGCAGGGCAAAGGTCTGCAACGGCATGGGGGTTTTTCTCATCCACCAGCCCGAATGCATACGGTGCGGCCTCTGCAAGCAGGCCTGCGCCTATAATGCGGTGATTGAGACGAAGGACATCTATATGATAGACCGGCAGTACTGCGCGAAGTGCAAGGCCTGCTATAACGCCTGTCCCGTAGGCGCGGTAAAGATACGCAAGATGAGCGTTGTGAGGCTTGAGGAACAGTTCGGTATTCCTTCCGAGAAAATAGAAGTCCTTGAAAGGAGGGCGAGAATGCTGCTGAAGGATGTTGTACAGTCAAAACCCATGAAGATAGTGACCTGCAAGAAGGATTGCAAACTGGCCGATGCCGTGACCATGATGGACGGCAACAATATCGGCTCGATCCTTATTCTTGATGACGAGGAACAACTGATCGGTATCTTTACCGAGAGGGATATCATGCGCTGCTTTGCCAAGAAGGTGTCCATGAATGAAGAGGTGATGGGAAATGTCATGACCGGGAAGCCCATAACCCTCGACTCCTCGGTTGACATCAGCGTTGCGGTGCAGCTCATGTCCGAGAAGAAGATCAGACATCTGCCGGTCACGGAAAATGAAAAGATAGTCGGCATGATCTCGTACCGGGATCTCGTTTCCTATCTCCTGCCCGAGGTCATCTACATGGCTGAGGACATATATTGAGGCAATCCATGACAACGGAGCAGATAAAAGAACTGAAAGTCGAAGATATAAAGGCGGCCGCGGAACAGCGCGGCTGTCCGGTGCAGAGAGCCCTCTATTACGTGACCGAATTTCTTGCCGGGCCCATGTGCGGCAGGTGCTTCCCCTGCGCCATGGGCAGCTACGAGGCGCGGATACGCCTCCAGCGCCTGGTGGACGGCCAGGGCTCTGACGCGGACGTCGCCGCCCTGAAGAGAATCGCGGAGGACATGGCCGAGGCGTCCTTCTGCAAGAAGGGGAAGGACACGGCGAAATTCATCCTCGACTGGATGGCTGCGGACGTTTTCAAGACGCACGCAGCCGGCGCCTGCCCGGACATGGCATGTCCTGCGCTTGTCGAGTACCGGATCATCCCTGAGGCGTGCACCTCGTGCGGAGACTGCAAGGATGTCTGCGCATTTACGGCGATTCACGGCGAGAAACGCAAATCGTTCAAGAGTGGGTATCTCCCCTTCGAGATCCGCCAGAAGAAATGCACGAGATGCGGCGAGTGCATCAAGGTGTGTCCGTCGCAGGCGATAATCCTTGCCGCCGCTGAGGCGAAGACTACGGTCGACGTATAGTCATCAAGCTTATTTAATACACGGAGGTTTTCATGGCAAAGACAGTCAATCTTACGATAGATAACCGGAAGGTTCAGGTCCCTGAGGGAATGAACCTCATCGACGCCGCGGCGACGGCGGGCGTTCACATCCCCAACCTCTGCTATATGAAAGGCATGAAGGGCATCGGCGCCTGCAGGCTCTGCCTTGTAGAGGTGGAGGGCATGAAGGCGCCGATGATCGGCTGCACCACCAGGGTCAAGGAGGGAATGGTCATCAGCACGAAGACCGAAAAGGTCCAGGAGGTGCGCAAGTTCGTCATCGACCTCATCCTCTCGATGCATCCTCTGGACTGTATGACCTGCACCAAGGCCGGCGTCTGTAATCTCCAGAAATACGCCTATGACTTCGGGCTGAAGGAGTCCAGCTTTACGAGGAAGAAATTCGGGTATCCCCTCGACGAGGGCAATCCCTTCATCAAGCGGGACCCTGACTACTGCGTTCTCTGCGGACGCTGCGTGAGGATCTGCAAGAACCAGGGCACCGCGGTCCTCGACTTCAACGGCAGGGGCGTGGGATCGCGGGTGGTGACCGCCAACGACAAACCCCTCCAGGAATCCTCCTGCACCTTTTGCGGCAGCTGCGTGGACGCCTGCCCGGTGAACGCTCTCCTTGAGGCTGACCGCTGGAGAAAGGGAAGGGAGTGGGAATACAGCAGGGTCGAATCCGTCTGTCTCTCGTGCGGCAACGGCTGCAGCATCTCGGTCAGCACGCGCGACGGCGAAGTCGTCAAGATCAATTCCGGCGCCGCTGACGGCGCGGCGGAACGCTACCTCTGCGCCATCGGGAGGTTCGGATTTGACAGTCTCAGGAGCGAGACGCGCATCACGACCCCGCTGATGCGGGTCAACGGGGAGCTCAGAGAGGCGACCTGGGACGATGCGGCTAAGGCGGTTGCCGAAAGGCTTAAGGCAGCGGGTCCCGAAGCTGCGATTGTCTCAAGCGGCAATATCCTCAATGAGGACGCCCTCGTTCTCAAAAAGTTCGCCTCTGACGCGGTCAAGACCAAAGACTGCGACTCGTCGGTGACGCTTTATGCTGATTATGAAACCCTCCGGACGGGCTCCGCCGACCTTGAGGCGGCTGACCTCTTTGTCCTCGCCGGCACAGCGCCTGACCAGTGGGCGCGTGTGCTTCCAGCCCTTGACGCGATCATACGAAAGAGGATGTCCAATACAGGGGCGAAGCTTATCGTGATCAACGCCGGAGAGCCCAGGATAGCCTCTGCCGCCACGATCAGCCTGAAGGGCGATGAAATAAGGAAGCTTGAGGAGGTTTGCCAGGCCCTCATCTCAAAGGGTGTTAAAGCCCCGAAGGAGATGGTGGATGCGCTTGCCGCCGTTAATCCCTCGGATGAGGCGATGACTGCTGCGGATATCTTTGCCGCGGCGAAGTCGCCGGTGATCCTTGCGTCCCCCTCGCTGTACCGTGCAGCCGCCAACCTTTCGCTGTTCAAGGAGGATGTGGTATCGACGCCGCTTGAGGCGAATGCCAGGGGAATTGTTCTGATGGGTCTTACCACTGACGGGAAGAAGTTCCGGGAGATCGTCTCCTCGGCTTCAAAGGCCCTTTACGTTGTCGGCGAAATCCCGGTCTCAAAGCGTCCGGATACCGAATTCCTGGTTGTGCAGTCTTCTCATATGACGGACCTCGCCGCCCAGGCTGACGTGGTGCTGCCTGCAGCCGGGCCGCTGGAATCAGAGGGCACGATCATCGATTACATAGGCAGACTCAAAGAAGTGAAGAAGGCGGTGGAGCCGGCCGGTGAGGCGAAGTCGCATGCGGATATCCTGATCATGGTGGCCGGGGCGATGGGCGTATCGCTCAAGAAGCCGAAGGATACCGAGGTCAAGAAGGCGATGAAGGCCAAGGCGAAGGTCTCCTTCAGCCCGTTCAAGAAGGCTAAGGACATGGAGCTCGACGCGGAACAGTTCATCGGTGATATCAATAAATCCACCATCAACGGCTCGCGGCTTCTGTGGCTCAAGGAGATCGAGAAGACCGTAGCCGTGTAGTCTGGTTGCTTTGTTACGTTGGAAGGGGTTGCCGGCGTTATCGCCGGCAACCCCTTTTTTGATAAACATTCGTCTCGCATAGAATCAGCTTCCGGGAAGCTATAATATATCCAATGAAAATTCTGGCGATAGAGACATCCACCATGCTGGGCGGCGTTGCGGTTATGGACTCCGAGTCCGGCCTGATCGCCGAGGTGAGGCTGAACGTAAAGACCACCCATTCCGAACGGCTGATGGCGGTCGTGGACCATGCGCTCACCCAGTCTGATCTGGGCATCAACGACATGGATGTCTTTGCCGTTGCCGCCGGCCCCGGCTCTTTCACCGGCCTTCGGATCGGCCTCAGCACGGCAAAGGGGCTGTGCCATGCAACCGGCAGGCCGCTGGTGACCGTGCCTACCCTTGAGGCATTTGCCTGGAGCTTTCCGTACAGCTGTCATCCGGTCTGCCTGATGCTCGACGCCCGGAAGGCTGAGGTATACGCGGCGGTGTTCCGCTGGAACGGGTCAGGATTCGACACGCTGCTTGAGGAGTGTTCGATGAGGCCTGATGATCTTCTCGGGGGATTGAACGAGACGGTCATTTTCGCGGGTGAGGGGGCCCTCCTATACAGGAACAAGATTGAGCAGAAGATGGGGGAGCGAGCTGTGTTTGCTCCTCCTGAAAAGATGGTGCCGTCCCCCGCAACAGCGACCATGCTCGGGCTTTCGAAGGCGCTCAAGTCGGAGTTTGCCGATCCGGCCGGAGTTGTGCCGCGGTATATCCGGAAGTCAGAGGCTGAGGTGAAATGGAAGGAAAAGCAGGAGAAATCATAATCAGCGATATGACGGAGCAGGATATTCCCGATGCAGTGGAGATAGAGCGGATATCGTGCGCTGCGCCCTGGTCGGAGGCGCTTTTTTTAAATGAGCTGAGAAATCCCCTGTCAGTTGCCCGTGCAGCGAGATTAGGCAGGCTGCTGATCGGATACCTTTGCGCCAACCTTGTCGTGGACGAGGGGCATATCCACAATCTCGCTGTTCATCCCCAGTTCAGAAGGCTTGGCGTCGCTTCAGCCCTGATTGAAGACGCGATAGGCATGCTCAGGGATGGCGGCGCCAGGTTTATCTATCTCGAAGTGCGGGATTCCAACGAAGCCGCCAGGCGGCTTTACGGGAGGTTCGGCTTCGAGGTGATCGGCGCGCGGAAGGACTATTACCAGTCGCCGGTGGAGCATGCGGCGATCATGCTGCTGAAACCCCGACCCTGAGCCTGATCCGGAGGGCTTTTTCTTTATACGCTCTACGTATTTGTGGTATAGTGTATATCTGAATTTATCCGGATATTTCCGGTATTTATCAAGTTTCCGGCGGAGGTCAAGCGGCATATAATCGCACCGGGTAACGGGCTGTTATCGCGCGCAACGATGTCAAAACTCCATCTTATACTCGCTTTTCACAACCATCAGCCGGTGGGCAATTTCGAGCACGTCCTTGAGGAATGTTACCGGAAGTCTTACCTGCCGTTCCTCAGCACCCTGCTCGACCATCCGGGCCTGACGGTTGTCCTCCATTATTCGGGACACCTGTTCACCTGGATGCAGCAGAGGCATCCCGAGGCCCTGGACATAATACGGACCCTCGTAAACAGCGGGAGGGCGGAGATATTGTCCGGAGGGTTCTATGAGCCGATCATATCCATCCTGCCGGAAAGGGACCGGGTGACGCAGATCACCGAGTACTCAAAATACATCAAACGCCATCTGTCCTGCAAGCCGCGCGGCATGTGGCTTGCCGAGCGGGTCTGGGAGCCCCAGATGCCGAAGTACATAGCAAAGGCCGGGATAGAGTATCTTCCGATCGACGACTATCACTTCAAACTGACCGGCCTTGACGATGCCGGGCTCCTCGGCTACTATCTGACCGAGGATGAGGGCCGCAGCATCGCCGTCTTTCCTGGGAGCGAGCGGCTCCGTTACCTGATCCCCTTCGGCACAGTGGACGAGATCATGTCCTATCTGAGGGATATCTATCTCCTCGGCGGAGACCCGGTGATCACCATGGCGGATGACGGCGAGAAATTCGGCGTCTGGCCGAACACCTACAAGCACTGCTACGAAGACCTCTGGCTGCAGGATTTCTTCACAGCCATAGAGCATGCCGATTGGATCGAGACGACCACCTTCTCCGAATGCCGGGACCGCTTCCAGCCCCTCGGCAGGATATACCTTCCCACCGCGTCGTACCGGGAGATGGGCGAATGGGCTCTGCCTTCTGAAAAGGGGCTTGAATATGAATTCGCGCTCGAAGAGTTGAAGAAGATCGTAGGGGAGAAGGCCAAGGCCCTGTTGAGAGGGAGCATCTGGCGTTCGTTCCTCGTGAAGTACCCGGAGGCGAACCACCTCCAGAAGAGGATGTCCCTGATCAGCGGAAAGGCGCACGAGGCCTGCAGGGCGGACGCAAAAAAGGGGAGGCTGATCCTCGAAGACCTCTGGAAGGGCCAGTGCAACGACGCGTACTGGCACGGCATCTTCGGCGGACTCTACCTGCCGCACCTGCGGTCATCGCTCTATCGTCATCTGCTCAGGGCCGAGGCCGCGGCTGCGTCTGTCCTGAAGGGCCTGCCCCGCGTTGAGCGTTTTGACTTCGACTGCGACGGCCATGACGACATCATGGTCACCACGAGGCATCTCGGCCTTGTTGTCACCGAAAAAGGCGGGTGCATGACAGAGCTTTCCCTGTACCGCCAGGCCGTGAACGTCTGCGATATAATCTCGCGCAGGCCCGAGGCCTATCATGCTAAGATCGCCCAGTTGCCTGATGATGCCCACGCCGCCACGCGGACTATCCACGACCAGATGTCCGTGAAGGAGGAGGGACTTTCCCGTTACCTCGTCTACGATGAGTACCGGAGGGCGTCCCTTATGGATCATTTTCTGCCGGAGGGGACCGGAGTTGGAGATCTCCTCAGGTCCGAATATGAGGAACTGGGCGATTTCATGGACGGTGTGTATGAGCTGGACCTTCGCAGGAAGCGTGACGCGGTTGTTGTCTCGCTTTCCCGGGAGGGCAGGGTCGGACAGGGCGGGATGAGGATAGAAAAATCCATCGAGACATCGAGGGAACCGGCTGTCAGCATCGGTTATCTCCTCGACGGCAGTTATTCCGGGCTCTTTGGCGTGGAGATGAATCT
The DNA here is from genome assembly GCA_021825805.1 of Nitrospirota bacterium. Classification (GTDB taxonomy): domain Bacteria; phylum Nitrospirota; class Thermodesulfovibrionia; order Thermodesulfovibrionales; family UBA6898; genus JAKAGF01. Next base: position 5,255 of record JAKAGF010000009.1, on the reverse strand, counting down.
CTCCTTTCTCGGCTCTCCGCACGTTCTGATCAGGGCGGGCAAAAAGACGATGCCCGCCAGGAGCATGGGGGTTCATGAGCAGGTGAGGCGGTTCGGCATTGAGGACGGATTCCTCGGACTTGTCATGGATTTTCGTTTCAGCGAGGAAATCAGCCTCTGGCATTATCCGGTGGAGACGGTCTCCCTGTCGGAGCAGGGGATCGAACGGCTTTATCAGGGTACCGCTTTTCTCTTCGTGATGCCCGTGGCGCTGCAGGGAAAAAGGAAGTTCGGGTTTACCATCAGTTTCGGGGAGGATAAGGAATGAGACGTATTACAGGAGCACTGGCTGCACTGCTGGTCATGGTCTCCGTTGCGCGGGGCGCGGATGATCCCATGGTCAAGCTGAAGGATTTCACCCTGTCGTATTTCACGCCCCTGTCGGGGAGCATAACCCGCGTGGACGGGAAACAGGTCGTCATTGCGCCGTCTGACAAGGACGTCCTGAAGCAGGGCATGAGGATAAAGGTCCTGCGTGATGGGGCGCCTTTTATACACCCGGTGACCAAGGAGGTCCTCGGCAAGGTAGAGACCACGGTCGGCAAGGTGGAGGTGCGCGAGGTCTCCGGAGGATCGGCAGCCGGAAGCATTGTCGAGGGAGAGGCGCGTGAAGGTGACAAGGTGCGCATACCCGCCACGAAGGTGCGGGTGCTCTTTGTCCAGGACAAGACTATTGACTGGTACCTTGCGGATGACCTGTACCGGAAGCTCAAGGCCACCGGCAGGATAGAACTGGTGGACACCAATATCGATACCGATGATGAGGCCGGGATCATGGCAGAGGGAAAGCGACTGACAACAGAGGTTGCCCTCGTGCTGACCGCCAGGGCGGCTGACAAGGACACTTTGGTGCGCGAAAGGCTCTATTGGGTGTCTGACGGCGCCCGGTTCGCCGACACCGAGGCCAGGGTCGATTTCGGTTTCATCAAGGAGCTGAAGGTGGGCGAGGAATTTTTCAGCCCGAGGGCCGGGGAGGCGGTGATGATGTTCGACCTGCCGTTCAGCGGCCGGTTCGTTGCGTCGGCGGATGTTGACGGAGACGGCAAACAGGAGATCATCATCAGCACCGGCTCCGATATCCGGGTGTATACGACGGGCGTTGATCTGAAGCTCCTGTGGGAGATAAAGGGGTCCGCCTCTTCCCGGCATATCTGGCTCGACACGGTTGACCTCAACGGCAACGGCAAGGATGAGATCGTGGTGACTTCGATGAAGAACGACGATATCGTCTCAACGGTCTATGAGCTGGAAGGAGCAGGATTCAAAAAGGTCTGGGAGACGAAGAACTTTCTCAGGCAGCTGGGCAACGGCCTCATCGGCCAGGCGTATTCCGCATCAGACGGGTTCGCGGGAGATGTCTTTTCGATTGTCCGGAGCGGAGGAGAATACAAGGCAGGAGAAAAGCTGAGCCTGCCCAAGGGCATCAACATCTACGACTTTGTATATCTGGAGGGCACGGCGAAGGAGAAGCTCATCTTCGCCTATGACGATGCAGGGTTCCTGAATCTCTACGACGACAAGGGACTCCGTCTCTGGCGGAGTGCGAAGTGGACAGGGGGTTTCGCGACCACCTTCAAGAAACCTTCCGCCGCATCGTATGTCAACTCGGGGGAATGGTCCGTGAAAGACCGGCTTACCCAGCGCCACCGCGAGGTCCTCGCTGTGCAGAGGAATGCCCTGACGGAAATTGCCAAGGGCCTGGGGTACAAGAGCTCAACTGTAAAAGCCTTTTGGTGGAACGGGTTCTCGATGGAAGAGACGGTCCTTATCGACGGGATCAAGGGCAATATCCTGGATTACGCCTTCAGCGGAGACAGGGTGGTGGCCCTGACGAGCCCTATGATGGGACTGAAGTTCGAGAACATACTCAAAGGCGAGAGTCCGCTGGGCACGATGATCTTCATCTATTCCCTGAAAGGGAGGTAACTGAGTGAACCTGTCGGATAATATGCCGGTTCATGTCGGCGTCATCATGGACGGAAACGGCAGATGGGCCCAGCTCAGAGGGCTGCCGCGCGCGCAGGGACACCGGGTCGGGGCTGAACGGGCGAAGGAGATTATCGAGGCGTCGGCGGAACTGGGCATCAAATGCCTTACGCTCTACACCTTTTCCGCTGAAAACTGGCAGCGGCCTGCTTCCGAAGTGTCGATGCTGATGAAGCTCCTGGAACTCTACCTCAAGAAGGAGCTCGCCACCCTTGTGAAACAGGGCATCGTCTTCAGATCCATCGGCGAGCTCTGGCGGTTGCCGGAAAATATCCAGGCCCTTATCAGGGATATTGAGGCGAAGACAGCGTCGAACACCGGCATGACCCTATCGGTGGCGCTCAGTTACGGAGGCAGGAATGAGATCATCAGGGCGGTGCGGAAGATCGTGGCGTCCGGCGCCGCCGACGAACTCACTGAGGAACGTTTCTCTGATTATCTGGATACGTCGGGGCTCCCCGCGCCTGACCTGATCATCAGGACGAGCGGAGAACGGAGGCTCAGCAACTTCCTGCTGTGGCAGAGCGCCTATGCGGAACTGTATTTTACGGATACTCTCTGGCCGGACTTCGACCGGGCGGAATTCATGGCGGCGATACGGGATTTTCAAAGGAGGGAGCGCCGGTTCGGCGGCATACCGGAACGTACTAATGCATCATAAGCGTCTCATCACCGCGCTGATCTTCCTCCCCCTCGTCTACCTGTACATCATGTACCTGCCGCCGAAGTACGCTCTCTTCCTGCTGATCTTCTTTTCAACGCTGGCGCTGGCAGAGTACTATGCCATGAGCGGCGTTGACGGACTGATGCGGTTTGCGGGTCTCTCCTTCGGCATTGTCCTGCTCTCCGTGGATTTTTTCAAGGGCAGGGGCTACTGGCCTGACATCCTCCTGCTGGCGATCATGGTGATCGCCGGCGTCAGACTCTTCAGCAGGCGCGATACAGCAGGTTCGATCATGGACGTTGCGTATGCGGTCCTGGGACTGGTCTATATACCGGGCCTGCTTTTTTTTCAGGTCGAGCTGCTGAGGAACGGACCACGTTTCATCATCCTGCTCTACGGATCAGTATGGGCGGCTGACAGCGCTGCGTATTACATAGGCAAAGGGATCGGGAAGAGGAAGCTTTATCCCGAGGTGAGCCCCAACAAGACGATTGAAGGCGCGGTGGGGTCGGTGATCGGCGGAGGCCTCGGAGCGCTCTTTCTCCGTTCGATACTCATGGGACATATTCCTATCTGGCGCGCTGTCCTCCTCGGCCTTGCGGTCGGATCGGCGACGATCGTAGGAGACCTTGTGGAATCCATGTTCAAGAGGGATGCCGGCGCCAAGGATTCAGGCGGCATCATCCCGGGCCACGGCGGCATACTCGACAAGCTCGACGGCGCGCTCTTCGCCGGCCCGGTATTCTACTGGATCTGTCTGTCAGCGGGGATTTTGTAACTGCCGGCTTTGCTCCTCCTTTCATTTGTTCTTCATGTATAATTAAAAGGTAATGAAAAAAATCACTGTCCTCGGTTCCACCGGCTCCATCGGCTGCGGTGCGCTGGATGTCATAGGGCGAAACAGGGACTCCTTCAGGATTGTGGCGCTCACTGCCGGGAGGAACGTCGATCTCCTTGCGCGCCAGATCAGGGCCTTCAGCCCCGAGATCGTCGCGGTGGCGGACAGGAAGACCGCGGATGCCCTGGCCGGGAAGGTGAAGGGCCCGGAGATTCTCTGGGGGCCGGATGGCATCAACGCCGTCGCGGCATACCCAGCGGCTGATCTTGTTATCTCTTCCATCGTGGGGTCCGCGGGCCTGATGCCTACCATAAGCGCCATACGCGCCGGAAAGACGATCGGGCTTGCCAACAAGGAGGCCCTGGTGATGGCAGGAGAGGTGGTGATGGCTGAGGCGAGAAAGCACCGCGCAAGGATCATCCCGGTTGACAGCGAGCATTCCGCGATCTTCCAGTGCCTTGCAGGCTGCGGGAAGACGGGCGTCAGCCGGATTATCCTCACCGCCTCGGGCGGTCCGTTTCTGAACAGGAAACACAAAGACCTGAAGCGGGTGACAGCGCAGGACGCGCTTAAACATCCCAACTGGAGCATGGGGAGAAAGATCACGGTCGACTCGGCAACACTGATGAACAAGGGGCTCGAAGTGATCGAGGCGCACTGGCTCTTCAAGATGCCGCCGGACAGGATCGGGGTCCTCATACATCCCCAGAGCATCGTCCACTCGATGGTGGAATTTACGGACAGAAGTCTTCTTGCACAGATGTCCACTCCGGACATGCGGGGACCGATCTCCTACGCGCTTTCCTATCCGAAGAGGATCGAAACTCCTATCGCCTGTCTTGAGCTGGACCTGATCGGCGCGCTCACATTTCACCGGCCTGATGTGGATACCTTTCCCTGCCTGGCCTATGCCTATGAGGCGCTCAGGGCCGGCGGGACCGTGCCGGGCGTCCTGAACGCCGCCAACGAGCTTGCGGTGAACGCCTTCCTTGAAGGCAGGATCGGTTTTACCGATATCCCGGAGGTCATCAGAAAGACAATCGACCGCCACAGCTCCGACTCCGGCTCATCACTTGACACAGTAACGCAGGCTGACCTGTGGGCCCGAAAGACCGCACAGCGGCTGATACGGGAGATACAACAATGACGATCATCTATGCCGTGCTTCTTCTGGGTATCCTTATCTTTGTCCACGAACTGGGACATTTTCTGCTCGCCAAACTGCTCAAGGTGAAGGTGCTGAAGTTCTCGCTCGGCTTCGGCCCGCGCATGGTGGGCGCCACCTATGGCGAAACCGAATACGTTATTTCCGCCGTGCCCCTCGGCGGCTATGTCAAGATGCTCGGAGAGGAGCCCGGAGAAGAGCTGAATGAGGCCGAAAAACCCAGGGCCTTCAACTACCAGCCGGTGTGGAAGCGGTTCGCCATTGTCTTCGCAGGCCCGCTCTTTAACATTGTCTTCGCAGGCGTGGTCTTTTTCTTCATCTTCATCAGCGGAGTCCCATATCTCCTGCCCGAGGTGGGAGAGGTGACTGCCGGTTCTCCAGCCGCCATGGCAGGGATCGTCAAGGGGGACGGGATCAGCGGGATCGACGGCGCTCCGATCACGCAGTGGGACGACATGACCGCGGTCATCCACAAGAGCCCTGGGAAGAAGCTCGACATAAAGATATCACGCGGCGGCTCGTCCTTCGTGCTTGCGGTTACGCCCGAGAGAAAAAAGTTAAAG
>JAKAGF010000161.1 GCA_021825805.1 Nitrospirota bacterium | reverse complement strand
CGACGATCGCCTTGTTCGGCTGGACGTTGATGCCGGTTATCTTTGAAACGAGCCTGCTCGTCCTGACGATCTCCTTTGTGTTGATGTCGGTCGTTGCCTTGAAGAAATCCTTCCGCGTCCTGAGGGCCATCACCACCTCTTCCATCGAGCAGTTGCCGGCCCTCTCGCCGATGCCGTTGACCGTGCACTCGACCTGGCCGGCCCCGTTGGCTATCGCGGCAAGGGAATTCGCCACCGCAAGGCCGAGGTCGTTGTGGCAGTGGACCGAGATCACGGCAGTGTCTCCTATCCTGTCCTTGATCGTCCTGATGAGTTCGCCGAATTCCGAGGGCGTGGTGTAGCCCACGGTGTCAGGGATATTGACGGTCGAGGCGCCCGCCCTGACCACCGCATCGATCACCTCCAGGAGATAGGGGACTTCGGTCCTCGTGGCGTCCATGGGCGAGAACTCGACGTCATCAACAAGACTCCTCGCCAGTTCGACCATCGCGACCGACCGCCTCAGCGCCTCTTCCCTGCTCACCTTGAACTGGTACTGCAGATGGATGTCGGAGGTCGAGTGAAAGGTATGTATCCGCCTCCTGGGGGCGACCCGGAGAGCCTCCCATGCCCTTCTGATGTCCTCTTCCCTGGCGCGGGCAAGGCTGCAGACAATCGGGCCATCCACCTCGCTTCCGATCCGCTGTATCGCCTCGAAGTCTCCGGGCGAGCTGATAGCAAACCCGGCCTCGATGACATCCACCCGGAGGTTCGCAAGCTGCCGGGCTACCTGCACCTTCTCCTCCACGTTCATGGAGGCGCCCGGCGACTGCTCACCGTCCCGCAGCGTGGTGTCGAATATCCGTATCTTTCTCATCCCTTGATCCCGACCGTCCTTTTCTGATGATATTTCCTGTATACGAGGAAGGTGTTTTCAACGATCCCGACCGCCATATAGATCATCGCAAAGACGAAGAGGGCGATCTGTGGGTGGATGACGATCACCACGAGGATGAGCACGACAGCCACCAGTATCCAGAAGGGCTTCCTCCTGCTGAAATCCAGCTCCTTCGGTCCGTGGAACCTCAGGGTGCTGACCATCAGCAGCGCAAGGAGGGTTGTCAGGAGCAGGATGAAGATGCTCTTGTCGGGTATCCCCTCGCGCAGCTCCGAGTAAAACAGCACCAGGGTCGATACCACCATGGCTGCCCCTGGTATCGGCATGCCGGTGAAGGCCTTGGACTCCGTCGAGCCCATCTGGACGTTGTAGCGGGCGAGGCGCAGCGCGCCGCACGCGGTGAAGAGAAAGGCGACAGCCAGCCCGATCCTCGCAAAAGGGGCTATGGACCACTTATAGACGAGGACCGCCGGGGCGACGCCGAAGGCGACGAGGTCGGAGAGGGAGTCCAGTTCAATCCCGAACCTGGTGTTGCTGTTGGTAAGCCTCGCCACCCAGCCGTCGAGTCCGTCAAAAACCGTGGCGATCATGATGAACCAGGCGGCGTAGACAAAGTTCCCCTTGATCGAGGAGAGGATCGAGTAGAACCCGAAGAACATGCCGCAGAGGGTAAGGGCGTTTGGCAGTATGTATATCCCTTTCTTCATTGTTGTAATTATAATGGAAATCAGGCGGATTTGCTCGCAAATAAAGGCGATACAGCCGTTTTTTCATCAACACCGCGTCTGCCCGCGAAGGCGGAAAACTCAGAGCCTGGCGAGCACCGTCTCGCCGGCCCTGACAACATCGCCCGTCCGCACGGCGACTGACGTGGCGCTGGGAAGATAGACATCAACACGGGAACTGAACTTGATGATGCCGTACCGCTCCCCGCGTTTCAGCGCATCCCCCTCCCTCTTCCTGCAGACCGCCCGCCGGGCAACAAACCCCGCTACCTGACGGACGAGGATATCGCCATGGCCGCTCGAAAGGACCAGCTCGATATTCTCATTCCGTATCGAGGCTTCGTCCTTATAGGCGGCCAGATACCGGCCCTTGTTGTGGCGGACGGTCTTTATGATCCCATCGCACGGCGCGCGGTTCACATGCACGTTCAGAGGAGACATGAAGATGCTTATCTGCTTCACATCCGCCTGAAGGTATTTCTCCTCGCGCAGCTCCCTGACAACGATGACCTTGCCGTCAGCCGGGGAGACAAAGACATCAGGGGCATCCGGAACTATCCGCTCCGGGTCCCTGAAAAAAGAGATCATAAAGACAGTAAGCAGGAAGGGCACGACCGCAGGCAGCGGCCCGAATGCCGCACAGGCGACTACCGTTACGACCGCAAAGACGATAATGAAAGGATATCCCTCAGGGGCGAGTTTCATGATTACCTATTACCGCAGACTCTCCGCAGGCGCATCCCAGGCAGCCGCAGACGTCCGGGGGAATGAAAAAGTCCGCGTCTGCGACACCTCTTAAGACTGAAGAGATGACCACACCACACTCCATGGGAGACTCCCCTTGCGAAAGCGGTGTCAACCGGTGATGGAATCCTGTCGTCATTCGCGGATTTTTCAAACCACCGGGCGGATGCAAGGCGCCTGAAAACGTATGGTCACGCCTTCGACTTGTCGACGAGCTTACCCTTCTTGAGCCACGGCATCATCGCCCGGAGTCGTCCTCCCACAAGCTCGATGAGGTGCCGCTCGCCCTTCCGGGTGAGCGCGTTGAAGACCGGTTTGTTCGCCTTGCACTCGAGCATCCACTCGCGCGCAAAGACGCCGTCCTGTATCTCGCCCAGGATCTTCTTCATCTCCTTCTTCGTTTCCTCGGTCACCACCCTCGGGCCGCGGGTGAGGTCCCCGTACTGCGCGGTGTTGCTGATGGAGTACCGCATGTTGGAAATGCCGCCTTCGTGGAGGAGGTCAACGATCAGCTTCACCTCGTGCATGCACTCGAAGTATGCCATCTCCGGGGCATATCCCGCCTCAACGAGGATCTCGAACCCTGCCTGGATAAGCGAGGTGAGTCCACCGCAGAGCACCACTTGTTCGCCGAAGAGGTCTGTCTCGGTCTCTTCCCTGAAGGAGGTCTCGATGATGCCTGCCCTGCCGCCCCCGATGGCCGAGGCATAGGCAAGGGCGATGTCCTTGGTATTCTTCGAGGGGTCCTGATGTATGGCGATGAGGCATGGAACGCCGCTGCCCTTCATATATTCGGACCGCACCAGATGGCCGGGCCCCTTGGGGGCTGTCATGAAGACATTGGCGTCCTCGGGCGGCACGATCTGGCCGAAATGGATGTTGAACCCGTGGGCAAAGGCGAGATAGACCCCCTTCTTCATATTCGGCGCGATCTCCGCCTTGTAGATGTCAGCCTGGTATTCGTCAGGAAGCAGGATCATGATAACGTCCGCCACCCTGGCTGCCTCTGCGGGTGTCATCACCTTCAGCCCGGCCTTTTTGGCCTTGTCAAAGCTCGGACCCTTGCGGACCCCGACGATAACGTCCATGCCGCTTTCCTTCAGGTTGTTCGCATGGGCATGGCCCTGGCTGCCGTAGCCCATGACCACCACCTTCCTTTTTTTCAGGATCCCGAGATTTGCGTCTTTATCGTAGTAGACCTTTATCATGACGTCCTCCTCTGAATTATTGTCAACGGAACAAGTGATATTATATTACAATTCAGCCGGTTTTTTCTAATGATCTGACAACCTTTCGCCCTTTTTTGTATAGTAGGATCATGGCTAAGGTGATAGTCGGCATGAGCGGTGGAGTTGATTCGAGCGTCACTGCTCATCTCCTGAAAGAACGCGGATTTGAGGTGGAGGGGATAAGCTTCATTCTATGGGAGGCGAGGAACCGCGGCAGCTTCACCGCCTGCTGCTCCCTTGAGGCGACAGCCGGGGCGGCGAAGACAGCCTCAGGCATCGGGATCAAACATGAGGCGATCGACGTGCGGGGGGAATTCATCGAAAAGGTGATCGAGCCGTTTGTCGATGCGTATCTTCAGGGGCTCACTCCGAACCCCTGCATCCTCTGCAACAGGCACATCAAATTCCCCTTCCTCCTCAGGGAGGCGGAAAGGCGTGGCGCTGAGTTCATCGCAACAGGACACTACGCCAGGGTCGAAAGGAGCGCCACGGACAGGGCTGTCCGTCTGAGAAAGGGGATCGACCCTGCAAAGGACCAGTCCTACGTGCTGTATATCCTGAAAAAAGAAGAGCTGGAGAGGCTTGTCCTCCCCCTGGGAGACCACCACAAGAAGGACGTGCGGCAGATCGCGCGCCAACTGCGCCTCTCCGCTGCTGACCGGCCGGAGAGCCAGGAGATATGTTTTATCGAAGAGCGGAACTACTCCGAGTTCATAGAGAAGCTCTCTTCTCATCCCGTTGAGCCCGGCCCGATCAGAGACCTTTCAGGAAAGGTCCTGGGCACGCACCAGGGGATATCCCGGTATACCCTTGGCCAGAGAAAAGGCCTGGGGATCTCTTCACCTGAACCGTATTATGTGGTAAATATCGATGTCAAAAGTAATACTCTTTATGCAGGGCCGAGGGATGAGGCCCTCATTCGCGAGGTCCTTGTTGATGAAATGAACTGGCTTTTGACCCGGCCGGCGGCTCCCTTCAGGGCTCTCGTGAAGGTGCGGTCGATGATGGAGGCAAGACCTGCTTCAGTGGAGATGCGGGAGGAGGGAGTGAGAGTAGTCTTTGACGAACCTCAGTGGCCCCCCTCAGCCGGTCAGAGCGCGGTTTTATATGACGCTGACACGGTAATCAGCGGAGGGATCATCTCTTCCTGCCGATAGATCGCCTGTAGCACAACCGGCATTGCCTTTTCCGCCTCTTTACTGCCTGCCACAGATTTTGATCAAGAGAGCCTGCATTGCTGATCTATCCTGAACGTGTCCGCCGTCATTTAAAACGTGTCACTGGGTGATCCCAGTTGATTTGCTTTCGCGTAATCCCATGCAGTGCCTGGTTAGGCATCTTTTTTTAATATTTTGATGATATGTTTTGAGAGATTTTCGTTTATCTCGTTATGTCTTGGTATAGGCTGGGCAGCCTTTGTTATTGGGTTCTGATACCAATCGTGTTTTCCGCCATGCCTAAGAAAAACACAACCTATATCCTCCAGTTGCCTGATTAAATCTTTTCTTTTCACGCAACTTCCAGGACAGCCACTTTGCGAACACAGGGGATAATGCCGCTGGTTAAGTCTTTATACAAGTCTTTTAAATTTTCTTTCAGTTCGTCGAAAGTCTCGCCCTGCGTCATGTAGTCAGGGTAGTCTTCCAGATAGCCAAGCCACATATTACCGTCTTGCCAGTGTATAAATTTTGTTGTTTCCATAGTTATCCTCCTCTCTCTCTTCTATTTTGTCATATTCGGCAGACTTTATAAAGGCAGTACTGTTAGTTTGTTCCATCTTTATTTTGCTTTAAATGTAACACTTTCCAAACGACATCTTGCTCTTCGGACAGTAGCCCTGACTTGCCACACCCATAAGTTTTACCCGCTTGTTTTCTATGGCCGCCGCAACGATCCGACTTCCCTCATTATACCCCTTACTCATCACTTTAATAATGCATTGAATTCTGATAAGCTGTTAGCGACCTGCAGAGGAATGGGGTTGCCTCGGAATGAATGGCAAGGGAAGAAAGGTTTCTCAGAAGATACTAATCGGCCTTATGCTGGTTGCAGCGGTCGTTGCCTTCAGGGTATTCGACCTCGGACAGTATTTGACGCTCACGCACATAAAGGAATCGCAGAATAAGTTTGCCCTTCTCTATTCTGAACACCGGTTGATGGTAATCCTGGGATATGCCGCTATCTATGTGCTCACAGCCTCCCTTTCCCTGCCTGGTGCGGCAGTCCTGACCCTTGCAGGAGGCGCTCTCTTCGGTCTTTGGATCGGGCTCCTCATTGTTTCTGTTGCAAGCACGGTCGGCGCTACCCTTGCCTTTATTGTTTCCCGGTTCATTCTGCGTGACTGGGTCCAAACGAAATTCGGCAATATGTTGGGAACTATCAATGCTGGGATCGAAAAGGAGGGGGCTTTGTATCTTTTTACCCTCAGGCTGATCCCCATAGTCCCCTTCTGGCTGATCAATCTGTTGATGGGGTTGACGAAAATGTCTCTTCCGAGATTCTTCTGGGTATCACAGTTGGGGATGTTGCCGGGAACTATTGTCTATGTAAATGCAGGTAAGGAATTGGCAAAGATTGAATCACTCTCCGGAATCCTTTCTCCGGGACTGATCATCTCTTTTGCGGTCCTCGGCATCTTCCCGATTGCTGCGAAAAAGGTATTCTCACTCTTCAAGAGGAGGTATATGATCTAATTAATAAACATATGAAAAGGGGGCTTGTATGAGCGGCTATGACTACGATATCGGCATTCTCGGCGGGGGTTCCGCCGGCCTTACTATTGCAGCCGGCGCGGCCCAGCTCGGCGCAAAGACACTTCTTATAGACAAGGAAGACAGACTTGGAGGCGACTGCCTTCATTATGGCTGCGTTCCGAGCAAGACACTGATCAAGACTGCCCATGTATATCATCTTATGAAGAATGCATCTCAATTCGGTCTTCCCCGGCATGAGATAAGGCCTGTGGATTTCAGGGACGTCTC
>JAKAGF010000160.1 GCA_021825805.1 Nitrospirota bacterium | reverse complement strand
CAACCTTGCGATTTGTCCGGAGCATGTGACAGTCCTGGCAATGCTGTCTTCCGAGATCAGGCTTGTGGAAATCGTCGCGCCACTCAAGAAAAGTCTGCGTCTGCTTTCCGACAACCCTTTTCCCCATACTGTGGCAGTACGCGCATGCAGCAGATGTTCTCATGGCAGGGTCTTCCACTGTCGCATGGGGCGCCTTGACTTGGTAAGGGCCGCGGATCTTCCCCTCCGGGGTTAAATGGCAACTCGCACAGGTCAACCCTCCTTTTTCAAGGCCCTTTGAGCGAGGTTTGGGTTTTGTGATCTCAGGGGTCTCGATATCAGGGAGCGCGAACGCTTCCGGGAAATGGCAGACGTTGCAGGACTTCCCTTCCTCTTCCGCCTCGCGCGCATGTATCGGGAAAGGGTCTAATCCGGCAGCAGCGTGCGCGGTTGCTGAAGAAGATACATTCGCGGGCATGGTGAATGGCTGCTCTTTTGCGGAGACCAGGACCATCTTTTTGTATTTGGCATCACTCCCGAACCCAAGCGCGAATTCCCGGTAGATTGCCCTGTGGCAGCCGCCGCACAACTCAGACGGAGTGGCTGTCCCTTCCGGAAAACTCATCGCAGCAGCTGATTTCTGTTTTTCCTTTGCAACCCCGGCGGACTGGGCCTTTGTATTTATCACTGTAACCCCGACTATCAATGCTGTCACCACTAAGACCATGACCGATATTTTACTTTTCATCACTACCTCCTTGATGTTAACAGACGTATGCCATCGACCTTCTTAGGCAATTGTACTATTGAAAACTATGCCTGCATAGTTTTATCTCCTTTAACATGGACAGTCATGATAAATATCGGCACGGCCACCAAAAGGGCCGCGGACATTACCCAGAATGAAAAAAGATAACTATGGCGAGCCAATAAGAATCCCGCAAGGATCGGGCCCGACGCGTGCCCTATATCAAAGATCGTACCGAAAGTCCCCATCGCCGTTCCAAAATGTTTTTCCTCGCAGAGGTCTGCAACCAATGCCGCGCCGGAGGACTGAACAAGCGCCTCTCCAAGACCAAAGAAGGCTGCTGTGATCATGAGGAAGCAGAACTCCCTGAACAGCGGCATCGCGCCGAAAGAGACTGCGCAGAGCACAAGCCCTGTTGTTATCAGCGCCTTTCTGCCGTAACGGTCCGAGGTCTTTCCCATGATCGGCTTTGAGAGGATCGTAGTCACCACCTGGACCCCCCAGAGTATGCCGGCCTGAAACTCATTGAGCCCGGCAACCGTGACCGCATAGATCGGAAGAAACGCCTCGAGTGCGCCCACGGTCATGTTCTGGAGTCCTTCCATGGCTGACGTGATCGCAATGCGTTTATCACTCACAACCTCTTTTATGCCGGATATGAACTTTGAAAATGTTTCCCAAAGTCCCCTGCCATTGGATGCGGATTTGTCTCCGCGCAGTATTCCTAAAGCCAGAATGAGCGAAAGGATGCCTGCAATACCGCTTGCAAGGTAGGCATACTGAAAGTCAGTTATGGAGGGGTTTGCAGCTCCGGCGCTTCTATGGAGTATGAAGCCTCCAAGGGGCGCGCCAAGAAGGTTCCCGATGATGGTTACCGAGGAAAACCACGAAAGCATCTCGCCCTTTCTGGCGCCGGCGATATCGGCAATGACCGCCATGGAGACCGGCCCGTAGATCGCGGTGGCAAGCCCGTGCAGAAATCTGATGATAATGAGCAGGTTGTAGTCTTTTACGAGAAGATAGGTGAAGGGCATGAAGCCGAAGAAGACGAGACCCAGCAGCATAGTCCTTTTCCTGCCGATCACATCCGACACCGCGCCGGCGGGGAGTTTGAAAAATATGCCGGTCACCGTCGAGATCCCGACTGCGAAGCCGATCGCCTCGGGGCCCGCGCCGAGGTACAGGGCGAAAAGCGGGAGCACGGGGCTTCTCGCGAGGGCATAAGACAGCCTCGCAAAGAAGCCGACGGTGCAGAGAGCGGAAAAGGGTGAAATCAGTTGTCTCATGGTTCAGAGTTCCCTATACCGATACCAGCACAACGGATATGTTGTCGCGCCCACCCATGCGGTTTGCGGCCTCGATCAGGGCCTCGGCCGAAGCCTCGATATCCTGCCCGTAACAGGCGATGATCTCCTCAATGGCCTTCTCCGAGAGCATATCGGTGAGGCCGTCTGAGCAGAGCAGCAGGATGTCACCTTTCCCGAGAGCAACGCGGTGGCCGTCGCACTCAGGCGCCGCTGCCGGTCCCAGCGCCCGCGACAACACCCGCGGCCCGCCGAAGAAGAAGAGTTCGCGGAGTATCGCATCCTGGCTGATCTCCTGGTTCAGGGTGTGGTCGGTGGTTATAAGCTCAATCCCGTTTTTGAGAAGGTATGCCCTGCTGTCGCCCACATGCGCAATATAGGCCGTGTCGCCGCGAATGCACAGGACGATCAGCGTCGTGCCCATGCCCCGCAGTGCGTTGTCGTTACGGGAGGTCGTCCTGATCTCATCATGCGCCAGGGCGACAGCCTCCCTCAGGATGCGCAGAATGTCATCATCAGAAGCGCCTCTGGTGATATCTTTCAGCCATGCATGGGCCCGCTGAACCGCAAGCCCGCTGGCAACATCGCCGGCCTTCGGCCAGCTCATGCCGTCTGCCAGGAGAAAGAGGCCGGCATCCTGATCCACGAGGACTGCGTCCTCGTTCACCTTCTTCTTTTTACCGGCGTCGGTCTTCCAGGCAACGCGCATAGTCACTCCTCACAGACTATAACTACCATTCAATCGTCTTCTTGCCGGCCTCTGTCTCTATTGTCATACGGTCGAACAATGTCACTGAGTCCGCCTTGGTCCAGAGGCCGACAAGTCCTTGCGGCGGCTGTGACGCGGCATAGGCGATAACCTCTCTTCCATCAAGAAACCCCTTCACCTCATTTCCGCTTATGCGCACGGCAACCTCCTGCCAGACGCCGGAGGGGATTGTCTTCTTAAGGCTTGCGCGCTGAAGCCGTCTGCTGTTTACATATTCAAAGAGGATGACGTTATCCTCAAGCGCGTTGATCCTCAATACGAAGTAGTTGCTCACATCCCGGATGCCGAAGGCGATGCCGCCCGCACGGTCTATATTGCCGCTCACCGGTTTGACAAGGACCCTGACCATTGCGTCTCCAACCTCGATGTCCCTGGCTATAGCCAGAGGGAAATAATAATAGGCCTCGATGTTGTCGAGAAAGTCCTGAAGGGCCTGCCCCATGAGCTTCCCCGCAACGCCGGCAACGCCGGAAGAAATGCCGAGCCCTGCCCTGGAGCCGTCCTGCATGCAGACGGTGCGGCCGTCCGCGGTCACGCGCTTCCATTCCCCTCCGTGGGTATAGAAGTTCCGCGGCCGGTCCTCCCGTTTCTGCGCGAGCAAATCGTACTCGCCCCTGAAAAAGGCCTCTGTCAGCCTCTGCACATCAGCCTGCCCCGAGATGGTCATGTCGAGGAGACGTGAAGATGCCATCAGCCTGCCCAGATGGTCCAGTTTGTCTCTGGTCGAAGCCTCATCATAGCCGTTCAAGGATGCCTCGATGAGATCGCCCTTTATGGAGGTCTGAAAACCCGACCGCGCCAGCACACTGCCCAGAAAAGAGACCCTCAGCGATCTGCCGTAATAGTTTCCAGCGCCGCCCGCAAACTGGAGCGAGATGTAATTTTGATTGTCGTCTTTTCCGCAGAGGGCGTCTATGGTGGCAAAATGATAGCCGAACCTGGCGCTTAAATTCATATACTCCCCCGAGATTATCGCGTAGCTTGTGCCGGCAAGCGTTTCCCCTACCTCTGCGGCGGCTCCGGCCGCAAAAAGGGTAAGGAGCTTTCTCGCGTCAACCGGCATGGCGCCCTCCCAGGAGATGCCCGGATGGGTAAAGCCCTTCCAGAGCGCCTTAAGCGGGACTGATTCAATATGCTCCGGGGTGACCACGTGGCAGGTGGTGAGACCCTGGCTGAGGCCTCCGCCGAGGTCGATGAGACGCAGCGCCAGGGGGACCTTCGCGGACAGCTCTATGGACCTCACCTCCTGGGTCTCATCCGTAATGCCGAACATGGCCTTCACACCCTTTTCGTGAGTGAAGCGCACTACATCATGGAGGGTCCTGCACCCCTCAGCGGAAAATGAAGAGTCATGAGGGTCGGTCAGGGTAAGCGGTGAAATGAGATCCAGGACTTTTTTGAATGCGCGGTGAACAGGGCTCTCGAATGTATGCTGCCTGACCGGTCTCATGTCCCGCAGCAATTCCCCGATGACGCCGCGATAGATCGTCGCCGTGTCGGCGGACAAGGTGATTTCATCGCTGTGCACAAGGCGTGACGTGGCATCCCGCGAATCCACCACCAGCGGTATGCCGAACTCGCGCGCCACGGAGGCAAGATGGCCGGCAACGCTTCCCGTGTCCGTGATGATCCCGCGCACCTTCCCTGCGAGTCGAGCGTAATCCGGCGAGGCTGTCCTTGCCACCAGTATGGAGTCATCCGGCACAGTGTCCATGTCTTCGGGACCCCGCACGATGAATACCCTGCCGATCGCAATGCCTGGGGAGGCGGTCTTCCCCTGCGACATCAGGACCGTGGCGCCGGAGAGATCGGCTGCCGGCTCGCTGTGGCCCGCCTTTTCCTGCATGCTCAAAGGCCTTGACTGAAGGACCGAAAGATTCCGCCCGCTGTCCAGGGCCCATTCGATGTCTTGCGGGGCCCCGAAATAATCTTCAAGCCTCAGGCCGTACTCACAGAGCCTGATGATATCGGCATCGTCAAGAGACGGCGTTTCCTGATCAGCCTCTGCCACCTGGTCAAGCCGCGTGCCGCCAGTTTCAGGGGCGACCAGCCGGTGCTCTTTCCGGCTTATCTCCTTCCTTATGATCGCCAGGCTGTTTCTGTCCACTGCAAAGGAGTCCGAAGGCGCGCTGCCGTTGACCAGTCTCTCCGCAAGACCCCACAGCGAGGTGACCCGCATGACGGTTTTCAAACCCGAGAGCGAGTCCGCGGTATACACGACCCCGCTCGCAACGGGATCGATCATGACAACGCACGCCACTGCCATGGGCGTGGCCGAGTCGGAAAGTCCGTAGCGCAAGCGGTATGAGACTGCCTTTGCAGAGTACTTGCTCGCGATTACTGTTTTGTAGGCATCGATGATGTGCTCACCGTCTACGTTCAAGACCGTGGCGTACTGCCCTGCAAAGGTTGCCTCCGTATCCTCGCCCACCGCGCTGGACCGCATGGCGACACGCACCTCTTTGCCCACCCTCTCCCGGAGCCCGGTATAGGCGCGCGCTATCGCTTCCCTGACATCTTCGGGGATAACGGCATTCCTGATCATCGTCTGAAGTCCGGAACATGTCGCCTCTGTGGCGGCCATATCGTCCAGCGAAATCAATCCCAATGCCCTTTCTATAGGGTCCCCCAGTCCGTTGTCGTCAATCAACCGCTGAAAGGCATAGGCTGTTACCGCGAATCCGTCGGGAACCGGCAGATCCGCTTCGTTTCGTATGCGCGCCAGGTTTCCAGCCTTTGCACCCACCATCAGTGTCAGGTCGCCTGAGATTCTGTCAAAGGGCAGCGCCAGGTCTGTCGATGGATAGACAAAATCCGCCTTCATCTCCTCGGCCATGGATGTGTCAATGGCAGCGACCAGCTTCTCAAGCGCTTCAGAGCGCTTTCCCGTGAGAGAAGTTAGTGCGTGGATAACGCCGTAGGCCGCCTCTATGAGGGCCTCGTATGCAGGCCTCACCGACGCGAGGCTGAAGGGTTTGCCGCTGTGGTACAATTGCTCCAGCGCTGCCATGGCATTCAGGGCCGCGCGGTTATGGTCCAGAAGGGTTTTGAAGGCGCGGTATTTTGTTACATGTATGCCGCTGATATTGGTAAGAGGCATGCATACGGCGCTTGATGAAAATAGTCTGAGGGGATTCTTCATGCAAACATCCTCCATACGAAACCGGCTGTGGCAGACCCGATAATCACAGGGATCATCCCCCACTTGAAGCGCAGCATGCCGACCATGGCGACCAGCGTGGCCGCGAGCGCATACCAGTCCAGTGTCTTGTGGTCGGGAAGCAGGACGTGAATACTGAAGATGACCGAAAGGTTCAGCACCACACCCACTACAGCCGCGGTAATCGCCGAGAGAGCAGCGCCCAGTTTCAGGTTACGTCTCAGGCGCTCGATATAGGGCGCCCCCGCGAAGATCCACATGAAGCAGGGGACAAACGTCGTCCAGGTTGTGAGCAATCCCCCGATAGCCCCTGCCACTGCCGGCGGCAACCCCCTGGCGTGCGTATACGCGGCGACATACCCGACAAACTGCGTCACCATGATGAGCGGCCCGGGGGTCGTCTCCGCAAGACCGAGCCCGTCCATCATTTGTTCGGGCTGCAGCCATCCGTACTGTGCGACCGCCTGCTGCCCGATATAGGCGAGCACCGCATATGCCCCGCCGAAGGTAACCATGGCCGCCTTGCTGAAGAGCACCCCGATATCGATGAAGATGTCATCCCACCCTCTCCACAGCCCCATCGCAATTACCGGAAGAAACCAGAGCAG
>JAKAGF010000159.1 GCA_021825805.1 Nitrospirota bacterium | reverse complement strand
GCTAAAGACCGCCGTGCAATTACTCACCAATGAGATCAATTTCAGAAAGAACGCTGAGGAGACCCTCAAGGAGAGCGAGGCCAGGTACCGCAGGCTTTTCCAGGAGTTCCACACCCTCCTCGACGCAATACCCGATATCCTTCTGCTCCTCTCGCCCGAGATGAAGGTGCTGTGGGCGAACAGGGGAGCGGCTGCGGCGTTCGGCCGCGATGTCGAAACCCTGACCGGTCAGCTCTGTTTTGCATTGTGGCACGGACGTTCCGAGCCGTGCGACGACTGCCACGCGCTGAAGACCTTCTATACCGGAGTGGCGGCCGCAGCCCGGCGCTCCACGCGCGAGGGCCGCGTTATGGATTCCCGCGCGTTTCCGATCCTGGATGACGAGGGGAAGGTGCAGAATGTAATTCTGTTGGTAACCGATATCACCGAAAAGACCTCGCTCCAGGCGGAGGCGATGCGCGCAAGCCACCTTGCCTCACTGGGCGAACTGGCTGCCGGCGTTGCCCACGAGATCAACAATCCGATCAACGGCATCATCAACTATGCGCAGATCCTGCTGAACCAGGCGGCGGAAGGGGGCAGGGAGAGCGACATCAGCGGACGGATCATCAAGGAGGGCGACCGCATCGCCGGAATCGTGCGGAGTCTTCTTTCCTTCGCCCGCGAGCGGAAAGAAGGCATGACGTCGGTCGATGTCCGGACGATACTGGGCGAGACGCTCGTTCTTACGGAGACGCAGATCCGCAAGGACGGCATCCACCTGGCCGTGGACCTGCCTCATGACCTTCCGCGCATCACGGCGAACCCGCAGCAGCTGCAACAGGTCTTTCTGAACCTTATCAGCAACGCGCGCTATGCGCTGAACCAGAAATTCGCGGGGGCCGATACGGACAAACGCATGACCGTCTCTGTCCGCGTCGCCGGCGCTGATGAAGGCCCGATGATGCGGTTCGTCTTTGAGGACAGCGGGACCGGCATCCCCAGGAATATCATGGAGAGGGTCATGAACCCGTTTTTCAGCACAAAACCCAGCGGCCAGGGCACCGGGCTCGGCCTGAGCATAAGCCACGGTATCGTGAAGAACCATCTGGGAAAGATCACCATAGAGAGCGAGTACGGACGGTTCACGAGGGTTGTGATCGATCTGCCGCTGAAGGAGGAGCATGGACGATAGGAAGCGGATCCTCGTTGTAGATGACGAGGAGAGCATCAGATTCACCTTTGAGGATTTTCTTTCAGAGGCGGGATACGCGGTGGACACGGCCAGGGATTACGATGAGGCCCTGGCGCGGCTCGATGCCGGCGAGCATGACCTGATTATCGCGGACATCATCCTTGGAGGCAGAACGGGCATCGACCTCATGCGCGAGGTCAGGGAGCGCCGCATGGCCTGCCCGGTGATCATGGTAACCGGCGCGCCGAATATCGAGACCGCCTCGGATGCGGTCAGGCTCGGCGCCTTTGATTATATCTCCAAGCCGGTCTATCAGGAGACCCTCCTCCGCGTTGCGACCCTCGCCCTCAGGCATAAGGCCCTGTCGGACGAGAAGGAGCGGTACCGTTCGAACCTGGAGGCGATCTTCCGCAGCGTCAAGGACGCCATTATAACGGTGGACCGGGAACTGCGGATCGTGGAGATCAACCGGGCTGCGCAGGACCTCTGCGGCCTCAGCCGCGACGCGATCGGCATATCCTTCGGCATGCTCTCGACCACCTGCAAGGGGAACTGCCTCCAGGCCCTGACCGAGACCATCCGGACGAAGAAGCCGGTCGAGGTCTTTCGGTTAGAGTGCCGGCAGCGGACCGGACCGGTCCGCGTGGTCGGCCTTTCCACTGCGCCCCTTATCGACCAGCAGGGCCTTTTCTCAGGGGCGCTTATCGTCGTCAGAGACGAGACAAGACTCTCTGATCTCGAACGGGACCTGAAGGAGCGTCTCCAGTTCCATAACATCATCGGCAAGGGACCGAAGATGCAGGAGATATACGCCCTCATGGAGAACCTGGCCGACGTGCAGACCACGGTCCTGATCACCGGCGAGAGCGGAACCGGCAAGGAACTCGTGGCCGAGGCGCTGCACTACAAGGGAGCGAGGGGTCTTTACCCTCTCGTCAAGGTGAACTGTTCCGCCCTGTCCGAGAGCCTGCTCGAGAGCGAACTCTTCGGTCATGTCAAGGGGGCCTTTACCGGCGCGATCAGGGACAAGATCGGCCGGTTCCAGAGGGCGGACAGCGGCACGATCTTTCTGGATGAGATCGGAGATATCTCGCCGCAGATACAGTTGCGCCTCCTGCGCGTGCTCCAGGAGATGGAGTTCGAGCGGGTGGGAGATTCCACCCCGGTCAAGGTGGACGTCAGGGTGATCGCCGCTACGAACCAGGACCTGACGGCGAAGGTGAAACGGGGCGAGTTCCGCGAAGACCTCTACTACCGTCTGAAGGTGGTTGAAATCAGCCTGCCGCGGCTGAGCGAACGCACGGAGGACATTCCTCTGCTGGTGGACCACTTCATCGGGAAATTCAACAAGAAGATGAACAGGGAGATACGGGCCGTTTCCTCTGATGTGGAGCGGCTCTTCATGAATTATTTCTGGCCCGGCAATATCCGGGAACTGGAACATGTCCTGGAGCATGCCTTTGTCCTCTGCCGACAGGACACCATAACCATAGAGCACCTCCCCGCGGCGTTGCGGGAATGCGCGGGCGGAAGGTCTTTGCCGGATATTGCGCCCACTGCTGACGACGAGCGGTCGGCTATCCTCCAGGCGCTCGAAAAGACCGCCTGGAACAAGGCGAAGGCTGCCCGGCTGCTTGGCATGGACAGAAAGACAATCTACCGGAAGCTCAAAAAATATGGAATACTGAACGAAGCCGAATAGCGAATAGAACCGTAGCACGCCACACTTTTGGGGCAACATCTTCTGCCCCATGCCACACCCGTCCCCCCGCTGCCGTTGATTACAGCAGCCCCCATCCTCTGGTAACACTTTGATATCAAAGCTAAATAAATCTAATCCATTCTGTTTATCTCAGGCATGATTCTTGATTCTTACAGACTGTGATATCCCCGCTTCGGGGAAGGAACGTTGTTGCAAGGCGGTAAGGAAGATGGTGATTATTACTGAAAGCGACTGGACGATGGAGAAAGACATGTCTGATCAGAACATATCGAAAGTACTCTGCCCCTATATCCATAAACCGTTCGACGACTGCTACTGCGCCAGCACAAGCAGCCTGTACACAGAGGCAACGATCCGGTACTGCGGCGGAGATTTCCGGGGATGCTCCATCTATCTGAAACATCAGGATACGAAGGGAGAAAAAGCATGAGTTGCCCCTTGCTGATGGAATGGGTGATCTCTTCGTGCAGGGGGAATGTTAAGCCCTATGTGCCGAGCCTTCTTGAACTCCGGGAATACTGCAACGCAAAGCAGTACGACCGCTGTCCCGTGTTTAAGGGATTTTACGTGGGGGAAGAGGGGAATGCGCGTGGGGCGCATTCCCCTCAGTGCGCGGGCGTAGGCGTAGGCGAACTTACATCCTGACAAAAGCCATGCGGAACGATGGCGCTGTTGCGATGCAGGGAATACCTTTTTTATTATTCGAAAATAAAGAGGCGGAAGGAGGAGGCATCACATGGGGATAAAAGGTCTTGTGGAAGGAATCATCCTGCAGTCGTTGGAGGACCTGTGGCACGAGGGCTACCGGGATGACAGTGTGGCGTTCTTCAAGAGCAAGGATTTCAGCATGTGCGCCGATATCGCCGGCATGAATCTGGATGATCAGGTCAGGATGCTCAAGATGGTCAAGGGCATTGTCGACCACGAGAAAAAATGCCACACCGCAAAGGGCACGGTTCGCCGCCGTGAGCCGAGACCCGGACACCAGAAGTGGCACAACGGGGTCGAGGTCGCTTCCTGCAGGTAGGGGGCTTTATCCCTTGTCGTCCAGGATATCGTGCAAGGCATCGCAGAGTTCGGATATGGTATAGGGCTTGGCAAGGGACAATTTGAACCCGAACTTCCTGAAGTCCGTCATGGCGGGCTTGTCCGTATAGCCGCTTGTTACGATGGCGCATGCCCGCGGGTCCAGCTCGCGCAGCCTGTGCATCGCCTCCTCCCCGCCGATGCCCTCTGAAATGATGAGATCGACGATGACCGCGTCATACGGCCGTCCCTTATCCATCGCCTGCCGGTAGAGCAGCAGCATCTCTTCGCCGTTGCGGGCGAAATCGGCGACACATCCGCATTGCGTCAGCATCCTGTCCATGACAGTCCTGATGAGTTCCTCATCGTCCATGACAAGGACCCGCTTTTTCCCTGGAAACGCCTTATTCCTTTTCTCCTGCTGGGGCGCCCCGCTTGCCCGCGCCGCGGGCAGGAAGAGGTGAAAGACAGCGCCGCTTCCGTCCGCCGAGTCGACGGCGATATGGCCGCCGTGGTTCCTGATGATCGAGGCGGAACTCGTCAGACCCAGGCCGACGCTGCCCTGCCGGGTTGTGAAGAAGGGCTCGAATATCCTGTCGAGGTTCCTTGAGTCGATCCCCGGCCCCTGGTCGGCAACGGACAACCTCACGTAGTCTCCTGCCTTCAGGGGTAGCGGCGATCCGGCATCGACCGCAATGTTTTCGGCGCTTATGGCGATGACGCCGCCGGGGGGGGTCGCCTGCACGGCGTTTTCAATGATATTATCCAGCGCCTGGTGGATGAGCGCCTCGTCGACGTCGAGATGCCAGAGGTCCCCGGACTCCCGGATATCGTAACGGACATTCTCGTGCCGTGCGTGGGAACCGAAAAAGTCGTTGAACATGTCCTGCACGGCGATCGTAGTCCGGGTCATCGTCCTGTCCTTAGCAAAGGCGAGCAGCTGACGGGTCAGTCCCTCTGCCTGATGGGCCGCCTTTTCCGCCTCGGCAAGGATGTCGAAGACCTCGGATTCGGGCTTGGCGTACATCTTGGCCAGCAGGATATTTCCGGAAAGCACTGTGAGGATATTGTTGAACTGGTGCGCCATGTATCCGGCCATCATCCCGAAGGACTCGAGTTTCTGCGCCCTGAAGATCTCCTCCTGCAGTTTCCTGCGGGAGGTGACATCGATGAGGGTCCCCATGATGGACGGTTTGCCGTCGTATACCGTCTGGCCGCCGTGCGCCTCGATATCGATTACAGTTCCGTCCCCGCGCAGCCCTTTGAAGGTATAATGGAGGCTTCCGACGTCTCCGCTGATGCGTTTGCGGATATTCTCGGCGACGAGCGGCCGGTCCTCCTCGGCGATGAAATCAAGCACCGACGGCGCGGCGAGCATTTCTTCCACGGTGCAGCCGAAGATCTCGGAGCATTTCGGGTTTACATAGACAAGCCTGCCGTCCTGTATTATGTAGATGCCGGTGATGGACTGTTCCACGAGAGAGCGGAACTTCTCCTCTGCCGCGCGCAGCCCTTCCTCCGCCTTCCTCCGCTCCGTGATATTTCTGACGATCTCGATGCCGGCGACAATGGCGCCCTTTTCATCCTTGAGGGGTGAAGCCGTGATCTCGACGCACAGTATGCCCTTATCGCGGGCCCCGTCCTTCTCTACAATATGGATCGCGCCGTCCCCGAAGCACAGGGCCAGCGGGCAGTTCTCACAGACAGACTCCTTGTTGTTGTATGCGCGGTAGCAGACTTCACCCGTGTGCTCGCCGACAAGTTTCTTATGGGCCTCGTTCTGGTAAAGGACCCTGTAATTCGTATCCTGGATGCTGACCGCGTCGCCCATGGCCGCAAGGAACGCCTCGGTCTTCGCCTTCTCTTCCTTTGCCGAAAGGACAGCCATCCGCATCACGCCCTCGACCTGCGCGAACTCCTCGCGGAGAGACTCCAGCGCAGCCACTTTTTCGCGGAGACTGCGCAGTTCCCTAAGGAGTTCTTCCTTTGACTTGTCCTGGTCAGTCATGGGCTGTGCAAAGTGAGCATATCAGGATGAAAGCGCGGTTCCCGGTAATCATATTTCAAGATTACCATTAGGGCCGGACCCATTGCAACGGGAGCGAGCGCGAAGGAGTGAAAAAAACCGCTATGCCCGCAGGCCGGGACAGCGGCCGGATGGGAAGGATTCAGTGGTCGGGGCGAGAGGATTCGAACGACTATCTCTATTTGTAAGAGTCTGAAAAAGAACAGTAATGAGGTTGACGAATTGAGCCACCGAACGGCTACCGAACTAGTGTAGTGTCTCACAAAGGACTGGTGTTATGCGCACGACCAAAGAGGGTGTCATTCCCGCAAGCGCGTCGGGAATCCTTCATAGAAGCCCCCCGTCACCGGAGCGGATTGCAGTTTCTGAGGCATGATTCTATCCCAAGGTAGCTATCCATTCGGCGGAATAATCACGCGTATGAGTGATGGGCTGAGTGATTTCGTAATCAGCACCGCAAAGGAAGGAGTATTTAAGGGGCTCACCACATACGTTCAGCTTCCTCCAGGCAATATATTATCGACTCGTCCACGGGCAAATATAAGGCGCGAATCATTAGACGGCAAATAAAACTCTTGACCGCACTACCGCGGCCTTCCCTCGCTTGAAGTTTTTCCTGTCTGATTGTATTATA
>JAKAGF010000158.1 GCA_021825805.1 Nitrospirota bacterium | reverse complement strand
CTCAAAGAACATGGGGCTGGATTCCGTGGCAAGGGTTGAGGTATAGAGGACAACGTGGATCGCCACAACCCACATGATGGAGTGTATCTGCCACATGACGACCGGGTGCCAGATGCGCCACGGCACCCCGATATCAAAGGCTATGGCCGTTGCAGCCAGGACATAGCCGAAGAAGGCGTTGAGGATAGCCGGCCTCACAATGACCTTGTATTTCTTCATGTTGAGTATATAGACGGCCCCGGCTATAAGGAATCCTCCTGCTGCCATGGCAACACCCCCGAGCACGTCCATGCCTATCCAGAGGCCCCAGGGAAAACGGTCGCTGAGGTTCGTCGCCGCCCCGAGGCCCTTCATCAGCCGGATGGCCAGGACCCCGCCGCCCGCAAGCATGACTAATACCAGGAGCACGGTGAAAGGAGTCCACATTTTTATCTTGTGTTGGGAATTCATGCCTATTCCTCCTTATCCATATTCTTATTGCGCCGGGTTATCGCCCACGCCACCGCGCCACCCACCAGGACTGTGCCGATGACAGCCGGGATCTTGGTAATATATGCCCAGGTAAGATCAGGAAGTTCCTTGTTCGGAATGCGCATGTTGAAGCCGAGGGCCTCGAAGGGCGCGCCGGATATATACATCCATGACGTGCCCCCTGCCTCATCCTTGCCGTAGATATGGTTGACGTACTTGCCGGGGTTGCCGCCCAGCCGGGCATTCGCCTCTTTCAGCACATCGTCATATTCACCGAACAGCATCGTGTTGGTGGGACAGGCCTTAACGCAGGCCGGTATCAGGCCCGCAGCGATCCTGTCGGAACAGAAGGTGCATTTGCGGACCCAGGGGACCGCCTTTTCCCATTCGTACTTCGGAATATAGAAGGGACAGGCGAGCATGCAGTACCGGCAGCCGATGCACCGCGAAAAGTTATAGGTCACCGGTCCTTCCTTCGTCTTCTTCAGGGCCTGCACGGGGCAGGCGGAGGCGCACGCCGGATTCTTGCAGTGCAGGCACTGGTTCTTCACAAAGCTCCAGGCAGGCGCCCCGTCCTTGTCCTGCTCGATATACTGGATATTCGTAAAGCACTCTGAATTAAGCTCAGGAGGGTTCGTGAAGTTTCCATGCATGGTCGTCTTCTTGACCGAGCGTTCATTCCACTCCTTGCAGGCGACCTGGCAGCCCCGGCACCCGATGCACCGTGTCAAATCTATCAACACCGCTTTTGCCATATCGTCCTCCCTATATCTTCTCGACATTGACCATAAAGGCCTTTGTCTCGGGTATCATGGTGTTTGCATCGCCGATGGTCGGGGTGAGGAGGTTGGCGCTCTCTCCTCCGCTGCCGTCCTCCGGGAACTGCCAGCCGAAGTGGTAAGGCAGCCCCACCTGATGGACCGTGCTGCCTGCCACTTTAAAGGGCTTGAACCTGCCTGTGACCACAGCCACGGCCCAGAGTTCCCCCCTGGCGGACTTCACCCTAACCTTCTCGCCGTCCTTGATGTTCTTTTCAGCCGCGAGTTCCCGGCTCATCTCGACAAAGACCTGGGGCATCATTTCAAGGAGCCACGGCACGTGCCGGGTCATCACCCCGGTCTGCCAGTGCTCGGAGACGCGGTAGGTCGTACAAACAAACGGGTACCTGATGTCGCACGAGATGAAGATGTCCTCAGGCGACCCTCCCTTTGCGTCATAAAAGAGCTTGACCGTGGGATTTATCCTCTGCTTCGATATCACGTTCTCCTGGAGCGGACATTCCAGCGCTTCATAGTGCTCTGGGAAAGGCCCGTCCGCCAGCCCGGGACCGAAGATGCCGCCCATCCCTGACGCCATCATGATGAAGGGGTACTTGCCTCCCTTCTCGTCGGCCATGGGAGGCGCGGGGCCGTCCGGAACATCCCCGACCCATGTGCCGGGTTTCTTGGTCGCGGGGTTTTCCTTGTTGGGGTCCCATTTGATGACAGCCCTCTTTGGGTCCCAGGGCCTTCCCTGCGGGTCAACCGAGGCGCGGTTGTAGAGTATCCTCCTGTTTACCGGCCAGCACCAGGCCCAGTCCGGATACATTCCAAGTCCGGTGGGGTCATTCTTGCCCCGCCGGGCCATCATGTTGATGATCTTGCCGTCCTTCGGTGTATAACTTCCGCTGAAGATCCAGTTGCCGCAGGAGGTGGTCCCGTCGTCCTGCAGTGTGACGAAGTTCGTGCAGAGTTCGCCCTTCTTGCCCAACTGCTTCGGCGGTGTGACCTTCTTGTCAAAGAGGTCTTCAAGGTAGTAGCCGTTGATCTCCTTGGCAACGTTATGGATGTTGACTTCCTTGACCTTCCCGTTGCCGTCCTTCTCGCCGTAGTTCCAGGTGATGTTCATGATAGGCGCAGGGAATTTGCCTTTCTGCTTCCGGTAGAGGGTCTTCACCCGGAAATACAGTTCATTCATGATGTCGGAGTCGGGCTTCGACTGGCCCATGGGATTGATCGCCTTATACCGCCACTGGGCGAGGCGGCTGCTGTTGGTGATGCTTCCCTCCTTCTCGACGGATGAGGCGCAGGGCAGCATGAAGACCTCGGTCTGTATATCCTCGGGCTTCACGCCCGGCCCCTTCCAGAAGGAGCCGGTCTCGTTGTCAAAGAGGTTGACGTTCACCATCCACTTCAGCTTTGCAAGCGCCTTTCGCACCTTGCCGGCGTTTGACCCGGAACAAGCGGGGTTCTGGCCCCACGCGAAGAACCCCTCGAACTTGCCCTTGAACATCTGGTCAAAAAGCATAAGCCAGGAGCAGTTCATGCCCTCGTCCAGCTTAGGCAGCCAGGCATAGCCGAAGTCATTTTCCTTGGTGGCAGCCGAACCGTATATCGCCTTGAGGTAGCTGGTGATGTACTTCGGCCGATTGCCCCACCAGTTGACACTCCTGGGGTCCTTGGTCTTGGGGGTGAATTTCTCTATATATGTCTTGAGATCTGCAATGGACGCCGATGGAACCGCAAGGTAGCCCGGCAGGTTGTTGAACAGCAGACCCTGGTCCGTCGATCCCTGGACATTGGACTCGCCCCGCAGCGCATTGATGCCTCCGCCGGCCATGCCGATATTACCCAGCAGGAGCTGGATGATCGCCATGGCCCTGATGTTCTGGGTCCCGATGGTATGCTGGGTCCAGCCCATGGCGTACATTTCCGTCCCCACCCTGTTTGGTTTGCCTGTGGAACCAAAGGTCTTGTAGACCTCGATCAGCTTCTCCCTGGACGTGCCGGTTATGGAGGAGACCATGTCCAGGGTGTAACGGCTGTAATGTCGCCTGAGCAGCTGGAAGACGCAGTTGCGGTCCTTCAGTGTCGGGTCCTTCTTAGGGATGCCCTTGTCGTCCATCTGGAAGGCCCAGGTCTTCTTGTCGTATTTCCTCGTCTTCGTGTCATAGCCCGAGAAAAGGCCTTTGAGATCACTCGGCCCCTTGAATTCAGGGTTCACCAGGAACGAGGCGTTGGTGTAGTCCGCCACGTACTGCCTGAAGAAGAGGTTGTTGTCAATGATGTACTTGATCATCCCGCCGAGGAAGGCGATGTCCGTGCCGGAGCGCATCGGGGCATATATATCGGCCTTCGCGGCTGTGCGCGTGAAGCGGGGGTCCACAACGATGAGCTTAGCGCCCTTCTCCCTCGCCCTCATCACCCACTTCATCGAGATGGGATGGTTTTCAGCCGGGTTCGCCCCCATAACGAGGACAACGTCCGCGTTCTTGATATCGATCCAGTTGTTCGTCATTGCACCGCGTCCGAACGACTCTGCCAGAGCCGCTACAGTTGCGGAGTGTCATATTCGGGCCTGGTGCTCTATATAGACAAGCCCCCAGGAGCGCAGCAGCTTCTGCAGCATGTAGCATTCCTCGTTGTCGAGGGCCGCGCTGCCCACGTGGGCTATGGCATCCGTCCTGTTGACCGTGAACTCCTTCTCCACATCCTTCTCGGTCCCGTCAGGCTGCTTCTCCTTCACCTTTGATTTGGAGGTGAGTTTGAAGGTTCGGTCCCTGGTGTCCTTGATCTTTCCGGCGATCTCGTCGAGGGCCCAGTCCCACTCGACCTCTTTCCATTCCTTTGCGCCTGCCGCCCGGTATTTCGGTTTGGTGAGTCTCAGAGGATTGTTGATGATCTGATAGAGTGATCCGCCCTTGGAACAAAGGGTGCCTTCGTTGGTGGGATGCTCAGGGTCGCCCTCGGTGTTGATCACCTTGCCGTCCTTCGTCTGGACGATGATCCCGCAGCCGACAGAGCAATAAGGACAGATGGTCTTCGTCTCCTGCGCGCCCCTGGTGCGGAGCTCCTTTTCCTCCGCGGACACCTCGGCCACATCCACGCCCGCAGACAGCGCACCGGCAACCGCCGTACCGCCCGAGAGCTTCAGAAAGTCTCTCCTCGAAATACTCATATCCACCTCCTTGGGTTATTACAGAGCAAGCCCCAGCCGTTCCGCAGCTATTTGCCGGCAGTAAAAATAAAATACAGGGCCCATATTCAGGACTAATCGATCTATTAGCTGAATTTATAATACATTCCGTTATGCGCATTTTCAATAACATTCTTTTTGATATCTCCAGTCCCGTTGCCTATTGCAACGCAACAATAACAACAGAACATCCGATATAGAACGACTTCAATCCTTTATGGTAAGATGAAAAGGGTGAACTACGGGGTTTTAAAAGAATTTTTCATACTTTCCCTTTGCCGGGCCCTGGGACAGGGAACAAAGAGAGGCACGGATATTTTACTGCTTTCACATTTCATGCCGGGGAGCGGTTCGGGGGCGGCGCATCCTCATGCCGTAACGGGGCCTGTATAACATGCTGAAGCTTCTTCGCAGGGAGCCGAGGGCATTCAATTTCCGGCTGCTCCTCGCGGTTGTGCTCCTTTCAGAGCTCATTTCCATAACCATGACCGCCTTGATGAGCAGGGTCCTGGAGGGCCATGTATCCGGGGAGCACATCAAGATCGGCGTTGTAGTAGCCTTTGTCGCCTCTTCGCTGGTCAGCGTCTTAATCATCGCCCTGCACGGAAGACTGCGCGATTCCGAGCTGAGATATCGCAGGCTGATCGAAGACGCCGGCGATGCCATCTGCATAGTCGATGCCCAGGGGAACTTCCTCGAGGTCAATAAAAAGATGGAGGAATTCTCGGGATATTCCAGAGAGGAACTCCTGCGGATGAACTTCTCGCGGCTGCATCCGGCAGCTGAGCTCCAGAAGGTGTTTGACTCCCTTGAAAAGGGGTCGCTGCCCCAGTCAGGCGCCGTGTATGACATAACCCTGCTACAGAAGAACGGGGGCTCCATTTCCATAGATGTAACGGGGAGCTTCATCGATATCGCGGGTCAGAAGACCGGTCAGGCGATCATCAGGAATGTTACTGCCAGGAAGAAAATCGAGAAGGAGCTCCACCAATATCAAAACCACCTCGAACATCTGGTTGAAGACCGCACGATTGAACTCTCCCGGAGCATATGGAACCTGAACAATGAGATCATCGAGCACCGGCGCGACGAGGAGTCGCTGCGTAAGTCCAATGATTTCTCAGAGGCGATCCTCAACAGCATGAACGATGCGGTCGCGATTATCGATGCCGCGGATTACCGGATCGTCAAAGTGAACCGGTCATTTCTGTCGGTCTACGAAAATACAGAGGAAGAGGTGGTGGGCATGAGTTGCCACGCTGTCATCCACGGCAGCGACGGGCCGTGTTCGCGGAACGGACAGGACTGCCCCCTGCTGGAAACCATAACCACGGGCCGGCACGCTATCAACGAACACGCCCATTTCCAGAAAACCGGCGAAATGAGGTGCTTTGAAGACTCCACATCACCCATCAGGGACAGCTCGGGAAGGATCGTCCAGGTCGTCCACATATCGCGCGACATTACGGACCGCACCCTGACGGAACTCGCGCTCCGGGAGAGCGAGGACCGCTTCCGCCGTCTCTTTGAACAGCATGAGGACGCGCTGTTCATTCTCAACCCATACACCCATGAGATACTTGACGCCAACCCCGCTGCCGTGGAGATGTACGGCTACCGCGCGGAGGAATTCATCGGCAAGACGCCTGCGCTGTTCTTTGATGATCAGCATTTCGAGAAATACACCGCGCATCTCCTCCGGGCGGAGGCGAGCGGAAACGTGCGCATCGATCGGGCCGCCAATATCAGGAAGGACGGGACAAAGATCACGATATCCTTGAGGGGAAAGTTCATCAAGCTCAGGGACCACAATGTCCTCTACTGTTCCATCCGCGATACTACCGAGAAGATCCGGCTCGAAGAAGAGGCCGGACTCATCCAGTCAAAGCTGATCCAGGCGAACAAGATGACCTCTCTGGGCACACTGGTGTCCGGCGTTGCGCACGAGATAAACAACCCCAACAACTTCATCCTGTTCAACGCGCAGCTTCTGTCGGAGGCATGGCGCGACGTGGTCGGCGTTCTCGAAGAACTCCCTGACTCCGGAAAAGATTTTCATATCGGAGGCCTCCCCTTCCCGGAGATGAAAGACGTCGTCCCGAAGCTCCTGACAGGGATCAGCGACGGATCGAACCGGATAAAGAATATCGTCAAGAACCTCAAGGATTTCGCG
>JAKAGF010000157.1 GCA_021825805.1 Nitrospirota bacterium | reverse complement strand
CAATTTCAGAAGCTGGCTGCCGAGGTTTTACGGCGGCGGTCTGACCGGCAAGACTCTCGGTATCATCGGCATGGGGGCTGTCGGCAGGGCGCTTGCCGCGAGACTTTCGGGATTCGGCCTGCAGCTCCTTTACCATGACATCAATGCACTTTCGCCGGACGAGGAAGCGTCGCTGCGGGTCGTCCGCGTTTCCCTCCCGGAACTTCTAAAAAGGAGCGACTATGTGCTGCCGATGGCGCCACTGACAAAGAACACGCAGCACATCATTAACGCAGATACAATAGCACGGATGAAACGAGGCGCTCTCCTGGTCAACGTGAGTCGCGGCTCTGTTGTGGACGAGGAAGCCGTTGTTGGCGCACTGGCGTCGGGTCATCTGGCCGGCTATGCCGCGGACGTGTTCGAAATGGAGGACTGGGCCCGTGGCGACCGTCCCCGCACGATTTCCATAGAGCTCCTCCAGGACGAAGAGCAGACCTTCTTTACCCCGCATATCGGGTCAGCGGTTGACTCGGTCCGCCGCGATATCGCCATGGAGGCCGCCCGCAACATCGTCCAAGC
Source organism: Nitrospirota bacterium (assembly GCA_021825805.1). Taxonomy (GTDB): domain Bacteria; phylum Nitrospirota; class Thermodesulfovibrionia; order Thermodesulfovibrionales; family UBA6898; genus JAKAGF01. Next base: position 6,111 of record JAKAGF010000157.1, on the reverse strand, counting down.
CCTCAAAGGAAAAAGGCCGGAGGGGGCGGTCAACCTGGATCTCCCGCACCCGTGATAATTTGGTCACAAAGCATATTTATTTAACTCTGCTGTAATAGTCCCGTCATTACCCTGTAATCTCCCTTTTCTATACTAACTTCAATGCTGTTATGTGACTTCCACATTCATACCACGCATTCCGACGGCTCGGTGGAACTCGACAAGGTTATCGACCTCTACGGGCAGGCCGGATTCGACGCCATAGCAATTACCGACCATGTAGTGAACGGGGACACGTCACTCGGCAAACTGGCCCACCGCTTTCGCTACTCCGTGCGCGCCGACAGTTTTGATGATTACATAGGTCACGTCAGGTCTGAGGCCGGACGGGCCTGGGAAAAATACGAGATGCTCGTTATCCCGGGGATCGAGATCAGCAAGAACTACCTCAGCGCCGAAAAATCGGCGCACATCATCCTGCTCGACATCAAGGAGTTCATCCCCGCCTGCATGGATTACAAGGAGATATTTCTTGAGGCGAGGACCCAGGGGGCGACGATCATCGCCTGTCATCCGCATCATATGAGCGATATGAGTCCGGACACGCTTTTTTTGTGGAAGAACCGGGAGAAGTACGCCCGTTATATCGACGCGTGGGAGATTGCAAACAGAGACGATGTGTTCAACGTCATCAGTCTCAAAAAGTATCCGTACATCGCCAACAGCGACTTTCATAAGCCGAGGCATCTGTATTCGTGGAAGACGCTGCTCAACTGCGAGAAGAACACGGAATCCATCAAACAATGCATCAAACACAACCGGGGCGTCGCGATAACCCTGCTCCGGAATGAGGAGGCGTAATGACCAATGCCGTTTTTTATGTCTTTGCCGTCCTGACAGCCTTGGGCCTTATGGGCTACTTTTTTCAGCTGGCCGCGGTCCGCTCCATGGTTGCGCAGAGGAACAGGAGAGAGCGACACGCTCTCAATCCCACCCCTTCATGTCTGCCCCCCATCTCTATCATCAAGCCCCTCAAGGGGCTTGATGATAATCTTTTTGATAACCTTTCGAGCTTCTGCGTCCAGGCGTACCCGCGCTATGAAATAATTTTTGCGCTGCAGGACATGAATGATCCGGCATACAAGATCGTCCGCAAGGTAACGGAGAGGCGCCCTGATTGCGATATCACCATCCTTGTCGAGCGCTGTTCATCCGGCCTGAACCCCAAGGTCAACAACCTCATCCCGGCCTGCAGCCGGGCAAAGTATGAACATATACTCATAAGCGACAGCAATGTGCTGGTCGGCAGGGACTATCTCAGCGAAACAGCGCGCCACATGCATGATCCGCACGTCGGCCTGGTGACGAACATCATCAGGGGGGCCAGGGGGCGCACGATGGGTTCCCTGATGGAGAACCTGCACCTGAACTCTTTTATCATAGGCAGTGTCTGCTTCCTCGATCGTTATCTGCATATGCCGTGCGTCATCGGCAAGTCCATGCTCATGCGCAAGACGGATCTGGCTGCGATCGGCGGCTTTAACGCGGTCAAAGACGTGCTTGCAGAGGACTACGTTATCGGCAAAATGATCCATGAAAAGGGAAAGAGGGTTGTGCTCTCCGATTATGCGGTCAGTAACGTCAACGAATACTGGTCGTTCCGAAAATTCCTGAACAGGCATACACGTTGGGGCAAACTGCGGTGGAAAATAGGGGGCATCAGGTACCTCTCGGAGCTTGTCGGCAACGGTGTATTCATGTCATGCCTGCCGCTTGTGCTCGCCGGGGTCTCGACGCTTACGGCCACCTTCGCAATCGCCGTTTCGACCATCAAGGTCCTCGGCGATATGTATCTCGGCAGAAAGACCGGGGCCAACATGAATCCATTCGCCTATCTTCTGTCTCCGCTGAAGGACGTGATCATCGGCTGCATCTGGTTTGTCCCGCTTGTGAGCGATACGGTCCTCTGGAGGGGCAACCGGTATATCATCGGCAGAAATTCCAGCCTCTCGCCGTATCCTGAAGACGGGGTATGGGCATGGAGGTACAGGATAATGGACGTGATCCGAACCAGGCTGGCATAGGTCGCCGGAGAAGGAGGTGTTTTGTGTTTTACGCGCGTGATTGTATGACCACTCAGAGACAGACGGACGGAGAGCTTGCCTCATGTCCCTTCAATGCAGCACTATCAGGGACCTGTATGGCATCCCTTTCGTCCATAACGATCGATCCGGTCCTGCGGCAGGGATATTGCGAGAATGAAAATTACGATAACTGCCCGATGTTCCTGTCCAAGATAATGAGAAAGAAAGGATAACCAGAGCGGCCATCAGTATGGCTCCGCTTATGGAGAGCGCACGGCTGCCGAACCCACACACCTGCGGAGGGAACACCGCCATGCCGAAAATGCAACACGATTGTAATAATAGCTTAACGTATTGGTCACATCCATTGTAATACGATAGTATCAGGGAGGTAGTTATGCGCACGAGGTATACTATGTGTCCCTATCTGAAAGGCAGCAGCGAAGGCGCGTTATGTGAGAGCATAAGCCGGCTCATCAAAGAGATGGAGGACGTCTCGATCAAGTTATGTATGAACCGGCACTACGAAGTCTGTCTGGTTTACCGCGGGTCGCTGCAGGTCAACATGCCGGAGGATGATCTCCTCAACCCCAGCGGGGTCACCGGATAGCTGATTTCTGTTAAAAAAGGCCCTCCTCGTCCACCTTGCTAAAGGGCGGGGGTCGGTTGTCTGTGCCCCCTTTGACGCTGCCCCGGTTTTTTTATGTGGCCGATCGGCCTTCCTGTCAATACACGCGTCACCGCTCAATTTATTTCACACTATCGTAATATCCATGACATTACCCGGTAACATCTCTGTTGTTATTATGGAATAACAACAAAGATGGCATTTAGAAGGATTTTATGACATATCTTGCACAGTTTCACAGCACATGCCCGAACGTATCAGTCTGGAACCGCACCAATGACACGTTTCTAATCTGACCATTATGCAAAGGAGAAGATCATGAAATGCCCGCATCTGCTCACGCTTCTTCCGTCATGCAAGGCCCTCGACAGGCCCTATGTCCCGAGCCTCTTCGAACTGGATGAATATTGCTGCGCCAAGGCCCACAGGAAATGCCCGCTTTATCTCAAAGCGATCATTGAGCCGGCGCTGGAAAGCACACCTGTCTCTGCGTAGACGTCGTCTCTGTTTATTGTTCGAAAGATGATTCGGATGTCCACGGCCTGAATGCCGTTTCCCCTCCGCTTCGTGTAACAGAGACTTCATCCGGCCGTCAAATTCCCTTAACAGGGCATCCGCTACAATGAATATGTCAAATTCTTCTGTCGGGAGGTGTGGACATGTATCAGGCGAGCAACGAGACGTTTCTTCTCATGCAGGGGCGCTTTCTGGTAAAGATTGCGGAGACCAGGAAGGAGTTGGAACAGGCGCTGCGGCTGCGCTACGAGGTCTTCAATGTCGAGCTCAATGCGGGCCTCTCAACATCCCACATTAATAGATTGGACACGGATGAGTATGATAAGTATTGCGACCACCTCATCGTCGTAGACACCGCAATCAAACGGGTAGTCGGGACCTACAGGCTGCTGTTGGGCCATGTCGCCGAGTTCAATATCGGCTACTACTCGGAAAACGAGTTCGACCTGGGGAACATCAGGAAACTGGAGGGCGAAAAGCTGGAACTCGGCAGATCCTGCGTGCACAGAGACTATCGTACCGCCCAGGTAATCAATCTCCTATGGGCCGGCATCGCCCGATATGTCGATCGCTATGATGTCAGGTACCTGTTCGGCTGCGCCAGCCTCTATTCGTCGGCTCCGGAGGAGATAAACCGTGTGCATTCCTTTTTCAACAGCCGTCACCGGGCAGCGCCGTCGGAAGAGGTATTTCCGCTGAGGCGTATCGCCGGGCTGCAGCAGGTTGTCGTCGAGGACTGCAAAGCGGTTCTGAAGTCGCTGCCGCCGCTGATAAAAGGCTATATGGGGCTTGGGGCGACGGTCTGTGGTGAGCCGGCATATGATCCCATCTTTAGGACCACCGATTTCTTTGTCCTGCTTGAGACGAACCGCATCCTCTCCCGTTACCGCAGGAGGTTTTTTCACGAGGAGGAGGTTCTGTGTCCGGCGTCCTAAGGGGCTGGAAACTGCTGGCGTTATCCATCCTTAACGTGTGTTTCTTGTTCATCGGCCTTGTCATCACCGGCGCATTTTTTGTCAGCCATGAAAAGAGAATACGGGCGCGCGCCAGGGGCATGTCGCTCTGGGCGAAAAGCGCGTGCAGGATCATGGGGGTGGTGATATCCAGTGCGAACCGGTCCATCCCTGCCACGGGCGCGTTTATAGTGAGCAACCACTGCAGTTATCTCGACATTCTGGTGCTCGGCAGTCTTTTCCCCGCAGTCTTCGTTGCAAAGAAGGAGATAGCTTCGTGGCCCCTTTTGGGGCTGCTTGCGTCCCTTGCCGGCACTCACTTTGTACAGAGGAAATCACGGAAAGCCGCTGCTGAAGGACTCGCGCAGATCAGACAGTTATTGAGCAGAGGCGTCAATGTCATAGTCTTCCCCGAGGCCACAACGAATGACGGTATGCGCATGAAACAATTCAAGAGCCTATTTTTTGAGGCGCCGCTCAACGCGAAGGCGCCGATCCTTCCGCTCAGCATAGTGTATACGCATATCGACTCGTCCGCGGTTCCGGCAGGGGCTTCGAATCCTGTCGCATGGCATGGAGACATGGAGCTGATCTCCCATCTCTGGGATGTTCTCGGCATGCGTCGCATAGACGTGCATGTCTGCTGTCTTTCCCTCATCCGTGAGGTTCTGTCTGCTGAGGGCTCCAGGCGCAGAAAAATCCTCGCCTCAGTCACCCACGAGCAGATACAGTCAGGTCTCGAATGCGCAAAGAGAACGACCGGCAAACTTGGCTGCGATAAGATATGTAACCAAATCACGGAGGTGGGAGTCATGAAATCAGGCGAACTTTCCCAACAGGAAAGGTCTCCCTGGCAGAAAATTCGCGGCAGGCGCTTGCTATTCATTATTTCCGGAAGACGATTATCCGGTATGTAGCGAAAATTAATCAAGTTGTAACTTCAGTGTAACACTGTTTTTGTAAGCTACATCTATGCAGTTGAATTCGAATTTAAAAAGGAGACCGACATGAAACTGTTCCTGAAATCAGCATTGGTAATGGTGATGCTGCTGGTGATATCAGCGGCTGCGTTTGCGGAGACCCTCAATGGAGCGGGAGCGACCTTCCCGTATCCCGTATATTCTGCGTGGGCCTATGAATACAGCAAGGTGGCCGGTGTACAACTGAACTACCAGTCAATAGGTTCCGGAGGCGGCATCAGGCAGATTACCGACAGGACGGTGGATTTCGGCGCCACCGACGCCCCTCTTAAACCGGAGCAGCTGGGCAAGGACAGACTGCTGCAATTTCCAGCGGTCATAGGCGGCGTAGTCCCTGTGGTGAATGTTCCGGGGGTGAAAGCTGGCGAGATCAAACTCGATGCCGACGCCCTTTGCAGGATATATCTCGGAGACGTCAAGTTCTGGGACGATGCAACGATTAAGGCCCTGAATCCGAATACGAAGCTCTCGCACGGCGAGATCACCGTTGTTCACAGGTCGGACGGCTCGGGGACGACCGCGATATTTACCGAATATCTCAGCGGTGTCTGTCCCGATTGGAAGAGCAGGGTGGGCGCCGGGACGTCGGTGAAATGGCCGGTCGGCATCGGCGGCAAGGGGAACGAGGGCGTGGCGAACTACACGAAGAGAACCGCCAACTCGATAGGTTACGTCGAATTTGCCTATGCCAAGCAGAACAAACTTGACCATGTTCAGCTTAAGAACAAGGCCGGTCACTTTGTGCAGCCGAGCTTTGACAGTTTTGAAGACGCCGCGGATACCGGCGATTTCGATTCAAAAAGGGACTTTCATCTCTGGCTGGTGAATGCGCCTGGCAAAGGGTCATGGCCGATCGCAGGGGCGACCTTCATTCTCCTGGCAAAGGAAAAGACCGAGAGCAACAAGCATGTCATGAAGTTCTTTGACTGGGCATTCAAGAACGGCGACACGAAGGCTAAAGAACTTGTGTA
>JAKAGF010000156.1 GCA_021825805.1 Nitrospirota bacterium | reverse complement strand
GATCGCGGCGGACAACAGTCTTAAGATGCTCCCCAATTACGACCTGATCGCGAAGATGAAGGCCGAATACGGCGACAAGATAGCCTGCATATCCATCGGTCCTGCCGGCGAGATGAAGATGAGCGCCGCCTCGATCGCCTGCACTGACATGGAATTGCGGCCAACCCGCCATGCAGGCCGCGGGGGCGTCGGGGCTGTCATGGGTTCAAAGGGGATCAAGGTCATCGTCCTCGATGATACAGGCATGCAGATGAGGGCCCCGAAAGACCCGGAAAAGTTCAAAGACGCGAACAAGAGGTTTATCGAGGGGCTGAAGAAGCACCCGGTCACTGGCCAGGGCCTGCCTGCCTATGGCACCAACGTGCTGACCAACATACTCAACGAGGTGGGCGGATATCCCACCTACAACTTCAAACAGGGCCGGTTCGACGGCGCTGCAAAGATCAGCGGCGAGACACAGGCAGAGACTGAGACAAAACGGGGAGGCCTCGCCACCCACGGCTGCCACCGGGGCTGCGTCATCCAGTGTTCAGGCACCTACCACGACAAGGACGGACACTACCTCACCAAACAGCCTGAGTATGAGACCGTCTGGGCGCACGGCGGCAACTGCGGCATCAGCGACCTGGACGGGATAGCGATGCTCGACTTCCTGGACGACAACTACGGACTGGACACCATTGAAATGGGCGCCACCATCGGTGTTGCCATGGAGGCGGGTCTGGCAAAGTTTGGAGACGTGGAAGCTGCCATAAAACTGGTGCACGAGGTCGGCAAGGGCACCCATCTGGGCCGCATCCTCGGGAATGGGACCGCATTTACGGCAAAGGCGTTCGGCGTGGAACACGCGCCTGTTGTAAAAGGCCAGGCAATGCCGGCCTACGATCCCCGCGCAGTGCAGGGCGTCGGCGTCACCTATGCCACGAGCCCCATGGGTGCGGACCATACCGCGGGATACGCTGTTGCCCAGAATGTCCTGAAGGTGGGAGGAGATGTCAACGCCCTGAAACCGGAAGGCCAGGTGGAGTTGTCGAGAAACCTCCAGATCGCTACCGCTGCAATCGATTCGACCGGCATGTGTCTGTTTATCGCCTTTGCGGTGCTCGATCAGCCGGAAACGTTCCAGGCCCTGCTCGACATGCTCAACGCCTTCTACGGCCTGAGCCTCACCGGAGACGGCGTGACCGACCTGGGGAAAAAGGTGCTCTCAATGGAGCGCGACTTCAACGCCAGGGCGGGCTTTACAGCCCAGCACGACCGGCTTCCCCGTTACTTCAATACAGAGAAATTTGCTCCGCACAATGTCACTTTCGACGTAAAAGACGAGGACCTTGACAAGGTCTTTAACTGGTAATTCGAATCAGCAGACAATAAAAAGGGAGAGATTTCCGTCTCTCCTTTTTTATTGTAACGCATGGATGCCTGAACCGGGACCATATAGCGGAAAAAGGAAGTTATCACATGGACTGTCAGGAAAATAGAGACGCCGGCGACGACGCCGGCCCGCGCCTGTGTTTCAGTCTGAGGGGCGCGCTGATCACCCGATTCTTTCCCCTCCTGCAGCAAGGGGTCATGGTCAGGACCGGCGTCGGCTGCAGTGTAAGGCTCTTTCTGTCCGAAGAACTGGGGTTAAGCGATAAGACAATCGAAGATATCCAATCGCTTTTCCTTGATGGAAGGCCGGTCGATGATCTGGAGGCAGCGGTAATCAAAGACGGTTCAGTCCTGGCGCTTTCCGCTGCCATGCCGGGCCTGGTCGGCGCCACACTGAGGAGAGGGGGGGCGTACTCCTCGTTTCGAAATACCATCACCTACCGGGAGACATCTGATCATTGTTCATCAGGAGAGGGTCTCGTGCAGGTAAAGGTGTTCAACCTCCTTATGGCCGGGATTGGACCCGGACTTCTCGGGCGCGGCGTCTATGTGAGGTCTGTTGACATGGCTGATTTTCTCGGAGCGCTCCCGCAGGATTTCTGGGCGGCCTGCGACGGGATCTTTATCAACGGCAAGCCGGTCACGCCTGAAGTCCTGAAGGGTAATGCGTGGACAGGCGGTCATGATCGGGTGATGCTTTCCATTAAAAAACAGCAGGAAGTTGCCTGATCGCACGCGGTTTATCCGCCGGCTATGGGCGGGAAAAGGGCAAGCTCGTCCCCGTCTTTCAGCATGTGCCTTGCCGGTCTGTGCTCGCCGTTGACAATCTTCAAGAGGGGATAGTTGACAGGCAGTTGCAGCCGCTCTATCACATCCTCAACAGTAGCGCCCTCGTCCAGTTCCAGTTCCTGCTCCTCAGGCCCGAATTTCCGCAGCGTCGCAAAGAGTTTGATCTTGACCTTCATAGAATAAATTATACCAGACTCCTCAGGCAGGCCATCGTATGATCTCGCTCATACTACTATTCCGCTGACCTGATAAACTAAAGACAAGGCAGGCAAGCCGGCTGTCCCGGAGCCTCGGAAGGGCTTCAACAAGTACCGGGAATAGCGGGATATGTCTTATTAAAGGTCTCATAAATAGAATGTACATTATATGGTCGTCATTCCCGCAGTTCGTAAGCGGGAATCCAGCAGGTTCCAAGCCCTGGATGCCCGATTAAAGTCCTCGGGCATGACGGACTGGTATGAATACTATTTTGAGACTGTTAAGAACAGAAAAGAGAAACACCGATGGAGACAGGCTATGGCGCAGATGACCAGGATATCCGCGGCGCCTGAAGATAAGGTCCCTCCGGTAAGAGAGCATCCCTCTCGGCTTTTTGTCGAGCTCACGACGAAGTGCAATCTCAGTTGCGGCATGTGCGTGAAGCAAAACGGCGATGGAGGCATTGCCGAAGGCAGCATGTCCGCTGAGACCTTCGCCGGCCTGACCCCTGCATTCCCTCATCTTGATGCCTTGATCCTTAACGGCATCGGCGAATCTCTGATCCATCCCCGGCTGGAGGAGTTCATACGGCAGGCCAGGAAGCTCCTGCCGGCAAAGGCCTCTGTTGGTTTCCAGACAAACGGCATGCTGCTGAACGATTCCAGGGCAGTCGCCCTGGTCAACGCCGGTCTTGACCTTATCTGCCTTTCTCTTGATGCGGCTTCCAGCGACAGATTCCGTTCGATAAGGACAGGCGGGGAAATGAGCGTGGTTGAATCGGCGTTCTCCTCCCTGAAGAAGGCGAAAACGCCGAATGCCGGGCGCAACCTGAAGGTCGGCATAGAATTCGTTGTGATGAAGTCCAACCTGCGGGAACTTCCCGCTGCCCTCCGCTGGGCTGCTCGCCAGGGCGCAACCTTCGCCCTGGTGACCCAGCTTCTCCCCTACCAGAGGGGCATGTCAAGCCAGGCTGCCTACGATACCAATACCGCCGGAGCGATCTCGATCTATAAGCGTTGGAAGGACAGGGCCCTCTCCGAAGGCGTTGACATCAGCGGTTATCCGGATGTCTTTATGAAGTACTCAAAAACTCCCCGTGAGCAAAAGATTGTCTGGTTCGTAGAGCAAATGAAGGGCAACGCCCATTCTCAGGGCATCGCACTTCACCTGGAGAGGCTTTTCAGCCGGGATGAGCAATGGTTTGCAATGGTGGACGGGATTTTCGAAGAGGCGCAACAGACAGCAGAGCAAGAGGGCCTCGACCTCACCCTGCCCGGCACGGCTCCCCGCAACAGCAGGCGGTGCGAGTTCGTTGAGGAGGGCGGAGCGTTCGTCTCATGGAACGGGGACGTCCATCCCTGCTACTTCCTCTGGCACCGCTACAACTGCTATGTGGGCGGTTGGGAAAAGCAGGTCAAGCCGTGGGTCTTCGGTAATCCGGCAGGCTTGGATATCCTCGAGGTCTGGAACTCAACCCAATACCGCTCCTTCAGGGAAAGTGTGCGACGCTACCATTTCCCTTTCTGCTTTGACTGCGGGTTTGCGCTCTGCGACTATGTCCAGGCCGAGGACTTTGAACAGGACTGTTATATCGAGAGCGTGCCCTGCGGCGCCTGCCTGTGGTGCACCGGGCTCTTCCATTGCCTGCGGTAAGGCCTTCCAGTATGTTGTCCGCGATGTTATTCAGCGTCCGGCATATCGGATAATTTTAATCCTGGATAATCAGACAAAATCCGACAAGAAAATCAGACTGCAGCGGATAGTTATTGTGACCGCTAAATGTTAAAAAAGGTTAATGAGGATTAATGCTATTTAATCCGCGGCCTCAGGTTGATATGCGGGGTACGAATTATAAATTGAGGACAAAGGAGGAACGGACATGTTGACAAGAAGACAGTTTTTGGGCGCAGGCGCGATGGCGGGGGCCGGGCTGGTCCTTCCCTGGAACATCGGCAAGGCCCGGGCATTCGACCAGACTCCTCCAGGGCTGAGGAAGTTTATTCAGCCTTTGCCCGGATTGGGACCGACCGGGATCCCGGTCGCAACCCCGAACAAAAGCCGATTTCCAGGGGAAGATTACTACAAGATGGTAATGGGCGAGTATCGGCAACAGTTCCACCCTGACCTGCCCGAGACAAAGCTGTGGGGCTATGCCGACGTAACGGACGGCCAAAAACCCAACTACAGATACCTCGGCGGGGTGATTGTTGCAAGGGAGAACACGCCGGTGCGGGCTACCTTTACGAACAACCTCCCCCGGGTCCATCCGCTTCCGGTGGACATGACCCTGCCTGAGACTGCCTTCGGCGTAAACCGCGCCTCCGTGCATCTTCACGGAGGGCATGTGCCGTGGACAAGCGACGGCGGGCCTATGGCCTGGTTCTCCCCTGACGGAAAAAGCGGCATGAGTTTCATGAATCCGGGTCCCCTGCCGGGTCAGGCTGATTACTATTATCCGAACGACCAGACCGCCAGGCTCATGTGGTATCACGACCACGCGATGGACATCACGCGTCTGAACGCATACGTCGGGCTTGCATCAGCATATATCGTGCGGGATGCGGTTGAAGAGGCGATGATCAAGGCCAACCTGATCCCTGAACGCGAGATACCACTGATCATCCAGGACAAGTCATTCGTTGACGGCATGGACCGCGACTATATCTGGGGAAAAAAGGGCGATCTATGGTACCCCTACAATTATGAAATGACCGGCCCTGACAAGGCGGGTCGGTGGGCTTATGGGCCTAATGCCTCCCCTCCTGCCGTCATTCCCAACCTGCAGCTCCCGGCTGTGTCGGTAGTGCCGGAATTTTTCAGTGACACGATCGTGATAAACGGGGCCGCCTATCCGTACCTTGAGGTGGAGCCGAGGGGTTACCGCTTCAGGATACTCAATGCCTCACAGGCGCGCTTCTACAACCTTCAGTTGTATTTTGCCCTGGATACAGCGCCTACGGAGCCGAACCTCAAGGCGCCCGGCCCGGCGTTTGTGCAGATCGGCACGGAGGGCGGATTTCTTCCCGCGCCTATTGTGCTGAATGCTCCCCCCCTTCCCATAGGCTACGACCTGGCTGCGGACAGTTCGACACCAGGGAATGTCAACCGGTACAACCTTCTGCTGGCGCCTGCTGAACGGGCGGATCTGATCATCGATTTTTCCGAGGTGGCCCCCGGCTCCAGGCTCATCCTTTACAGCGACGCGCCGGCGCCTTTTCCCGGCGGCGATGATTTGAACGATTATACCACCCCGGCGCCGGGACATGTTTTGTTCGGATCGACCCTGTCCCACCCTGGCGTAGGGCCGAATACGAGGACTCTCATGCAGTTCAGGCTGGTCCCTCTCGTTGGCCCGAAGGACCCGCCTTCTCTGAATATACTGAAACATTTCACTGAGTTCTCGGCAGCGTTCTCCGATGCGGTGCGCTTAAGCGTCCCCAATCTCAATAAGAAATCAGCCAAAGTCCGGGACTTGACCCTCAATGAGGACTTCGACGATTACGGCCGTCTGGTCCAGAAACTCGGGACAGTGGAACAGAACGGATTCAACAACCAGGGACTGCCGACATGGTCGCGGAACTTCGACTCGCCTGCAACGGAAGTGGCGCATGCCGGTGAAACCGAGATATGGCGCATCTTCAACCTGACCGGAGACACGCATCCCATCCACTTTCATCTCGTCAATGTGCAGGTCCTTGGCCGCGCGCCGTTTGACACCTCAGGCCCGTCATTCAACATCCTTACTCCGCTGAGAGACCCGGACCCCAACGAACGCGGGTGGAAAGAAACAGTCCGGATGAACCCCATGGAGGTGACGGTCGTCATGATGAAGTTCGACCTGCCGAAGACGCCCGATGCCGTGCCGTCAAGCCCGCGGACCGGCGGCCACGAATACGTGTGGCACTGTCACATCCTCGAACATGAGGAGCATGACATGATGCGGCCGCTGATCGTTAAACCGTAACGCCTGCCTCTACCGGAATCTTTTCTGATCCATCCCCTCGGGTCACGGCGGGGATGGATCAGAGACACCGTTCCGAGATATCCTTCAGGCAATCCGCGTGCTGAAGGCGCAGGCCGGCATGAATACAGGGATGCAGAATGTCTGTCCCGTGCCGGCGTCTCTTTGTTATCCGGCATCTCTTTGTTATAATGATTTGTATAACAGGACATGCCCAAGTAACGCCACGTGTCGATAAGAAAAAAACTGATAACAGCATTTCTCACCTTTGCCACGATCCCCGTGGTTTTGCTCGGCGCGCTGTTTTTCACGAGCGCGCAAAAAGAATTGCAGTCAGTCCGCATCGCCCAGATCGAGAATATCGCCGACCTGAAG
>JAKAGF010000155.1 GCA_021825805.1 Nitrospirota bacterium | reverse complement strand
CCTTTTTCATCTAAGTTTTGTCGCAATGTTGGGCGGCATCATCTACAACAGCCTTACGTACTTCCGGGGAGTGATCAGGCTTACTGAAGGTGAAACGCTCCCCAGCGGAGATCCCCTGAGCTACGACGCTATCAGCAAGGGCCGGTATTTCGACTTTTCAAAGCTCAGAGGCGAGACCACTCTCATCAAGATGCATAAGGGTTACAGGATAGGCCGTGAAGACAAACGCGCTGCATATGAGATCTCCGTGGGTGAAGCGGGCGACAAGAAACAGGGTATTATCTATATTACCCGCAATCTTGATCATCATGGGTTCAGTTATTTGAACGACAGAGAGGGTTATTCCATCCTGGTTATATTCTATGACAAGTTTGGCAGAGAGCTCTACGGCGCTCATGTCCCTCTTCAGAGCTTAAGACAAAAGGATGGGTCATATCTCTACACTACAGGAACGAAGTTCGCTCCCGGAAGTTTGCCGTTTCCACAAGACCCGCTCAAACCCCTTTTCGGTCTCCAGGCGGCCTATCGTCCGTCCAGGTTCACAGAGAGGGGAGGGGAGGCCACATTCCGGGTCTGGCCGCTCGACAAGGAGAACATCGGCAATCCCCATCCAGGGGATAAAGGGGAGGGTAAAAAGCCTCTTGCAGAGGGCAAGGCGGCAATCGGGGAAAAATTTGATGCAGGCGATTATTATCTTTCCGTCAAGGAGGTCCGCTATTGGGTTGGAATGAGAGTGGGCTATGAACCAGGCAAGCCTGTCGTGCTCACGAGCCTGTGGATGGGGCTGGGAGGGATGGTCATCACTTTTATCGGCCGGATGAGGAGAAAGAGGAAGGATTAGGGTTTCGCATGACGCAGGGGCAGCGGCATTTGGAGTTCCGGGCTATAATTGTTTAAACAAGGCAACTTGTGGTTAAATAAGACATTATGTCGGTAACTTTGAGGTGACCGTATGATACACGAATACCTATTTTTCTGGATCGCCGTGGGGCTGTATGGCGCAAGCGCATGTAGTTATATTTTCGGCATAATTGCAAAGAACGAGAAGCTCTTTCTTTTCGGCCTCTACAGCGCGCTTGCCGGGTTTATTCCCCATGTCCTGAGTATAGCCCTCCGCTGGATGGCGACCGGGATCAGCCCGTTTATCACGATTTCCGAATCGATCAGCTTCGGCATGTTTATGACCATCCTTATCTTTCTTGTTTTCGAGTTCAGCTCAAAAAAGGTGAGGCCCCTGGGCGTGCTGGTTATGCCGGTTGCCTTTGTTCTAATGGGATGGGCCGGGACGCTTATCAAGAACGCGGCAACCCAGCTTGTGCCTGCGCTGCAGAGCTGGTGGATATGGATTCATATTATCGGAGCTGCCACAGGCTTCGGGTCTGTCCTGAGCGCCGCGGGCATGGGGTTGATGTACCTGCTCAAAGAAAAAAAATCAGGCTGGATATCCGATAAATTGCCCGAACCGCAGGCTATCGAGAATCTTGAGTACAGGTTCGTGGCCGGCGGGTTCATCATGTACGGGCTCATGATCGTTTCAGGCGCTTTTTGGGCCAACCAGGTGAAGGGTAATTACTGGAACTGGGACCCTGTGGAGGTCTGGTCGTTCATATCATGGCTTACGTACGGGATATATCTGCATCTGCGGATAACCATGGGCTGGCGTGGCCGGAGGCTCGCCTGGTATGCCTTGATCGCCCTGGCCGCGATGATAGTCAGCTACTGGGGCATCCCTTTTTCAGTGGAGACCTTCCATAGCGGGTTCAGGATCGAACACTAAAGAATCCGTCAGACATACGTCATAGAATATCAGCTATTATCCATCAGCCAAGAGATAGCATGAAGCTTTGCATCATCTTCCCTCCTTTGCCGTTCGGCTGGGCGCCCATTGCGCCGCCGAGCCTCGAGTATCTCGCTGCGCTTACCCGCCGCGCAGACCCTGATATTGAAATCGAATTGATCAGCGCCAGCGCCGACCCCGATGCGATAGATAGGTTGGAGTGCGACCTTGCGGCGATAAGCATCCTGACTCCCACGGCCGTTGGAGGATATAAAATCGCTGAGAAGCTGCGGGCGAGGGGAATAAAGATCGTGTTCGGCAATATGCATGCCTCTGCCATGCCTGAGGAAGCAAAGTCACATGGCGATGCGGTGGTGATCGGCGAGGCCGAATCAGTCTGGCCCGAGGTGCTGCGTGATTTTCGTTCAGGCACGCTGAAACCTTTTTATCGCGGCGAGCAGATCGCCCTGGATGATCTGCCCACTCCGCTTTACGGCCTTCTGAAGGGTAGGCGCAAACATCAGTTTCGTATCGTGAATACCTCAAGGGGTTGCCCGTATAACTGCACCTTCTGTTCGGTCAAGCCGTTTTACGGGCCGCGGATACGTTTTCGTCCTATAGATCATGTAGTGCGCGACGTGGCCGCTATTCCGGAAAAGATGTATATAAACGGAGATGAAAATATCTGGTGGACCGGAAAGGCTGAGCGCGCGATAGATCTGTTTAATGCGCTGAAGGGAAGCGGCAAGCGCTGGATGGGGTTCGGCAGTCTTGGGCCCGTGCTCTCACCCGTCGGCCCCCGCATGCTGAAGGCAGCGCGGGAGAGCGGCTTGCTTTCTCTGTGGATAGGTTGGGAGTCGATTTCCGACGAAGGACTGAGGGAGTTCTCAGCCGGCGGCAAGATCGGCATTGACCGCGAAAGGGCGGTAAAGACGCTCAGGGATCATGGCATCGACGTCTCCTTGTTTTTCATGCTCGGCAGCCGCCATGATTCGCTCGAGGACTTCAAACGCTCCGTTGAGCTTGCCGACCGTCTGGGAGTGAGCATGCATCCGTCGCTGTCGGTCCCCTATCCCGGCACCAGGCTTCGCGAGCTGTACGATCCATATCTCTATAAGGGGCTGGGCTGGGAATACTATAACGGGGCTTATGCGCTGTTCGAGCATCCGGACCCCGCCATGACGCCTGAGGTGAGGGAAGAGCTATTTTACGAGACCTCCCTTGAGCTGCTGAGCCTCAAGAGGGTTCTGCGGCATATGACCAAAGTCCCACGACAGGGTTTCCCTCATGCCCACATCCTTTCTCTTATGTCCCAGATCCCGGTCCGGCACGGCATGAAGATAGCATATGAAAAATGGAAGGCTGACAGGCAATCCGTGGGTGAAAAAAGACGTATCGTGTAACCGGCCTTATGTGTTTATTAGAAACTGCCTTGAGATTGAGCATGCCTGCCTGTTTTTTGTGCATCATGAAAACCCCGGATGGGGACCCTTTGCGGGTCTCCACCTGCAACATGCTGATCTAAAGGAGTATTTGCGGTAATTGGGTCTTTGGCGCCGGCGGGTACATTTCGTGCATGCCCCTTGCTCTGAAGACAGGAGAAACCATCAGCAGCAATTAAGGAGGCCATTCCCAATGTCCGAGAAGCCCATAGCCCCAATGAATGCTTCCGAAGCTGAAGCCGAGCGCCATCGTCTCACTGAGGACATCCTGAAGTTCATCGAGGCCGGCGTGGACTCGGAGGTCCCGGACTTTAATGATTATTGCATGAGGATGTTCGCACTCCATTACAGGGTAAACCCTATCTTCCATGAGTTTTGCGAGGCCAAGAAGGTGAGGCCGGGCGACATCTCGCGATGGGAAGATGTCCCCATGGTATACAACGACGTCTTCAAGACGCACCTCGTTGCGTCCTTTCCTCTGGAGAAATCGGTGATGGCCTGCCTCACCGGCGGCACTACCAGCCTTACTCAAAGGGGACGCATCTTCCGGGATGAAGACGGCAAGCGGCTTGTCTTTACGGCAAACCGGGTTATGACGGGATCATACCTCTTCCCGGATTTCGAGGCTGGAAGACGGTGCCGCATCCTTATCCTTGCGCCGAGTCCGGACATGGCGCCCTCCATGGGAATGGCTATCGGCATGGAACAGACGCGACAGCACTTCGGGACGCCTGACAGCATGTTTCTTCTTGGGAAGTCCGGTATCCATATCAATGAGTTGTTGAAGGCATTGAGGGAGTCGGAGGCGAGCGGTGTCCCGGTTGCATTGATCGGCGCAACATCTGCCTTTGTCTATTTTTTTCAGGCGTGCAAACGAAAGAAGATGAAATTCTGCCTGCCTGCAGGCAGCCGTATATGCGACGGCGGAGGGTACAGAGGGCGTTTCGGGAAGGTCACCCGCGACGACTATTATGCGATGGTGCAGGAAACGCTCGGCATCCCGGGCAGCCACTGCGTCAACGTTCTCGGCGAGGCCGAGACGGCAACAAACCTCTTTGACGATTCCCTGCGCAGGAAGGCGAAAGGCCTGTCCGCCCGCCTGAGGACCCGGCCGGCGCCGCCGTGGTGCCGGGTGCGGGCTATGAGCATAGACAACCTTTCGCCGTTGCCGGACGGCGAAATCGGCCTTCTCGCCCACTGGGATCTGGCAAATGTGCCTACGGTGCTGGCTGTTATCACGGATAATCTCGGGTACACAACCGACAACGGCCATGGATGCGAGATGGTGGGCAGGGCCAAGATCGAAAACGGCAGGGTATCTCCGCTGCCTGACGAGACCGCCGGGAGCCCGATGGGCGACTCGATGGTCTTCCGCATGCTCGAACGGTACGTGAACTTCTCGATCGAATTGAAGATGGCAATGGCAAAGGATCCCGGCGTAGCTCCGAGCGAGCGTGAGGAGGTGGAAGCCAGACCTGGGTCTGTCCCGTCATGCCCGCAGGTTGTGGACGAAATCCTTGTCTCGCAGCAAGACGCTGAGGCGGCAGAACTCAGGGACGAGGCCCTCGGCACGTTTAAGGACCAGACCGACAGGCCGCTGGAGTGGTTCGAAGAAGAGGCAAAGAAGCAGAAACTCGCGGACCACCCGGCAGGCCTCAAGTCGGAGAAGCAGAATCCAAAGAAAGAGAAAAAAAAGAAGTGATATAGAAGAATCAAAAGGGGTCAGACCCGATGTCTTTGAAGACGAGGGCAACAGCCCTGACTGTGCGGCAGCGGCGCGGGTCTTGACCTTTCCTTTTGATTCCTGTTATTTTGCTGCATGCCATCTAAGCGCGTGAAGGTTACCCTCATATCACCTGCCTTTCCTTTCTCCGCCCGGGTCCCGATGGCGCCGCCGGTGATAGAATATCTCGGGGCGCTGACTTTGAAAGAGATGCCGGACGCCGGGCTCACCCTCATCGACGCGAACGTCAACGAGCCCTCTCCGGAGGAGATAGATGCGGACCTGATCGGCATCAGCGCCATGACCGCAACGGTCACCTGGGCCTATGCGTTCAGCGATGCGCTCAGGCGCCTCGGCAAGAAAGTAGTGCTCGGAGGCATCCATCCTACTGCGCTCCCACTGGAGGCGAAGGAGCATGCGGACGCGGTGGTGGTGGGGGAGGCGGAGTCGGTCTGGAGAGAGGTATTAGAGGATGTTTCGTCCGGAGGCCTGAAGCCCTTTTATTACGGGGAGCGGCTTCCCCTCGACGATCTGCCGCTGCCTCATACGGGGGCGCTGAAAGGGCCGTACCGGTTCCGGGCGGTCTTTACTGCCCGCGGTTGTCCCTATCGATGTTCATTCTGTTCGGTGAGAAAGTTTTTCGGCGACACCATTAGGTACCGCCCCATAGGAAGTGTCGTTGAAGAAGTCGAGCAATGCACGGGGAAGATCTATTTCAACGGGGATGATAATATCTGGGGGGGAGATCCGAAGCGTTCTATCGAGCTGTTCTCTGAGCTGTCCCATGGCTCCGGTAAATACTGGTACGGGTTCGGCGATCTCCGCGCCCCGCAGGGCGCGGACGGGGAGAAGCTGTTGAAAGCGGCGCGAAAGAGCGGGCTCTTTTCCGTCTGGGCGGGCTGGGAGACCTCGTCGAACAAGAGCCTGCGGGGATACCGGGCTTCCGCCAAGCAGGGGACAAACCGTGAGGAGGCGATCAGGCGCATAAAAGGGCACGGCATCAATGTGACCCTTTTTGTCGTGCTGGGCGGGAGAGGGGACAACAAGGATGATTTCAAGAGGGCCGTGGACCTTGCCGGGAGGCTCGGGGTCGGCATTCATCCCGTGCTCCTGACGCCGCTGACAGGAACGGAACTGTACGACGAATATAAACCATATCTCTCGAAAGACAAGGGATGGAATTATTACACAGGCGTCAATGCGGTATTCGAGCATCCTGCGATGACGGCCCCGGAGATAGAGAAGGAGTTCTATCTTGCCTCGCTTTCCCTGTTGAGCACGCAAAGAATATTGAAGCACCTTTTCGAGATACCTCTTGCCGGCTTTCCGATGACCCATCTCCTTTCGCTTATGGAGCAAGTGCCGATGAGGCGGGCGATGCGCAAGGCCTTCAGGGAATGGCAGTCTGCGCAGGATGGTCCTTTGCTATAATTGACAGAATTACTTTTTCATGATATTGTAAAAACAAAAAGAGGTGCAGGCATGCTGACCAAATTAACGAGAGGAAACCAGATAACGATTCCAAAGCCGGTCATTGAAAAAGCCCATCTGAAGGCAGGCAGTGATTATCTGGAGGTTGAATATCGGGAGGGAGTGATCTGCCTCAAGCCTGTAGAGGTGGAAGAGCGAATTGCCCCTGAGGTTTTTGAGAAATTTCAGAAACAGGCGCTCAGGAAAGAGCGGGGCGATGTGGAGGTCGATGCGAAGGAAGGAGAGCAATTCCTGTCGAAAAGAGCCAATAGAACAAAGTGAAAGGATTTCTTTACAAGAAGGCGCTCCTAA
>JAKAGF010000154.1 GCA_021825805.1 Nitrospirota bacterium | reverse complement strand
ATAGAGTGTGGAGAGCTTTCTGTTCTGCAGCAAGAGGTCTTCTTCAGCCCTCACCTGCGATGAGACGTCGCGGATGGTCTTTACCGAGGCGACTACCACGCCCCACTCATCCCGCAGCGGAGATGCGGTCAACAGAACGTGGCCTGCTCCGGCGGACGCTTGTCTCCGCCGAAGGGTCGTGTGAACCTGGCCGTCGCGGAAACATTCCGTGACAGGGCAGTCTTCACAGGCGCTCTCCCTGCCCTCGATGGAAACAAAACAGATCCGGCCGACGTGGTCCCCGATCACGTCCCGGGACGCCTGGTTCTGGTGTACGATTCTATAGGCCCTGTCAAGGACCGTTATGCCCTTATCAACGGCCTCAAGCACCTGCTCCGGCCGCACCCCTGCGTCTTCCAGGAGGGAGGGCATCGGGGTCACACTCCCTCCCGACCGTCTGTCCGCCCTCGTCATTTCCGGGAATCGCTCATCTGTCACGGCCTTATCCCCTTTTCATCGGCGCGCTTCCCTGCCGCTCTCCTGACGGCCTGTTTCAGTTCCGACAGATCGGCTGACTTTACCACGTAGTCGTCGGCGCGCCAGACGGCAAAGTCGTCCCGATAGTCGTACGCTGAATGCAGGATGACCGGCGCATTCGGCCTGGCGTTTTTCATCCGGCTGAGCAGGCGAAGCCCCTCGTCCGCTCCCGCAAGATTGATGTCGAGCATGACTAAATCGGGCGTCTTCTGTTGAAAGAGGGTAAGGCCTTCATCGCCCGTCGCGGCGGTCAATACGGCGAAGCCCTCTTCTTCAAGCTCCTCTTTGTAGAGCCTGCGGTGATACTGATCGTCCTCAATGACCAGAATAAGCACGGCTGTGGAACCCCCCTGAACGACACTGCAAAGAAATTTTATCACGCCCATTTCAGGAGTCAAGACATTTTACAGCGCTTTTGCCGACCGGAAATTGCAGCGCCGGGCTTTGCTTGCCTCTCTAAGTTTCTCCATGTCCGCCGAAAAGTCGGCTCCACAGCATATTGATCATAGCCTCGCCGTTATGATATCCTTCTTTTTTGAACAACCACTGCCGGTCTTCCGGCAAAAAAGCAAGGATGGTGCCTATGCCGTATCGAGCCTGGTTTCAATGCATCAACGAGCAGTGCGGAGCGACCTATCCGCTTAACTCGATCATCTACCGCTGCACGGCCTGTGGTTCGCTGCTCGAGGTGCGGCATGACATGCAGACCCTCGCCCACCGGGGCGCCAAGGCATGGATGAAGCTCTTCGAGGACCGCTACAAGTCCACCCAGTGGCCCTACGGGTCCGGAGTCTGGGGAAAGAAGGAATGGATACTGCCGAGGATCAGCGAGGAAAACATCGTCTCGCTTTATGAGGGCGGCACCAACCTCTTCTGGGCCGAGCGCTTCGGCAGGATAATCGGGCTGGACAACCTCTGGATCAAGCTCTGCGGCAACTCCCACAGCGGCTCCTTCAAGGACCTCGGCATGACGGTGCTCGTCTCGCAGGTCAAGCAGATGATCAGCGAAGGCGCGCCGATCCAGGCGGTCGCCTGCGCATCCACCGGCGACACCTCGGCGGCCCTGGCGGTCTACTGCGCTGCCGCGGGCATCCAGTCGATCGTGCTGCTGCCGAAGGGCAAGATATCCATCGCCCAGCTCGTCCAGCCGATAGCCAACGGCGCGCTGGTCCTTTCGCTTGACACGGACTTCGACGGCTGCATGCGCGTGGTGCAGGAGATCACCAAAGACGAGACAATCTACTTAGCCAATTCCATGAACTCCCTGCGCATCGAGGGTCAGAAGACCGTGGGCATCGAGATCGTCCAGCAGTTCGACTGGGAGGTGCCGGACGTTATCATAATCCCCGGCGGAAACCTGGGGAATGTCTCTGCCCTGGGCAGCGGCCTTCTGATGATGCGCGACCTCGGCCTGATCACCAAGCTGCCGCGCATTGTGGTTGCGCAGGCCGAGAGGGCCAATCCCCTCTACCGTTCCTATCTCAGGAATTTCGAGACCTTCGAGCCGATGGAGGCGCAGAAGACGCTTGCCAGCGCGATCCAGATCGGCAATCCGGTCAGCGTGCAGAAGGCGATCCGGACGCTGAAGCAGTTCAACGGCATCGTCATGGACGCAACAGAGCAGGAACTGGCTGACGCCGCCGCCCTCGGCGACACCACCGGCATGTTCAACTGCCCGCACACCGGAGTTGCGCTTGCGGCCCTGATCAAGCTGATCAACGCGGGCCGGATCGACCGGTCGGAGCACGTTGTCGTCATCTCGACGGCCCATGGGCTGAAGTTCACTGACTTCAAGGTGCAGTACCACGAAGGCGCGCTCGGTTTCCCGTGCCGCCATGCAAACAAGCCGATAGATCTGCCGCCGACCGTCGAGGCCGTAAAGGACGCGCTCAGGCATGCACTTCAGAAGAGGAGAAAAGAGAATGTCTAAGAAACCGTCCGACCCCGCGAAGTGGCGGCCCGCGACCCTGGCTATACACGGGCTGGGCCGTCTTCCCAAGGCCCACCATGCCGTCTCGACGCCCATAGTACATACATCCAACTATTACTTCGACACGGCTGACGAGGTCGAAGAGTTCATGCGCGCAAAGGGACAGGGCAGGGTGACCCACGAGCACGAGTATGCCCGCTACGGCAACCCCACCCAGCAGGAGACCGAGCGCAAGCTCGCTGCCGTCGAGGGGGCCGAGCGCGCGGTGCTCTACTCTTCCGGCATGGCTGCGGTCCTGATGACGATCATGACCTTCATGAAGCCCGAAGGGCATATCATCTTCACCGGCGACTGCTACCGCCAGACGCGGGACTTTGCCACGAACTTCCTCGGGAAATTCGGCATCGGCTACTCCATCACGGACCCCACGGCGGAGGCCATAGAAGAAGCCATCAGGCCGAACACGAACATCATCTTCACCGAGTCTCCCACAAACCCCTACCTGCGCGTTCTCGACATCCCCGCGATCGTGAAGGTCGCCAAAAAGCGCGGGATAATGACCATCATCGACGCCACGCTGGCTACTCCTTATAACATCAAACCGATCGAGCTTGGCGTGGACGTGGTGGTCCACTCCGCCACCAAGTATTTCGGGGGCCACAATGACCTGATGGCAGGCGTTGCACTCGGCTCCGCGGCCCTCATGGCAGACCTGTACAAGATGCAGCGCATGATGGGCGCAACTCCCGGGCCGCTGACCTGCTTTCTGCTTGAGCGGGGGCTGAAGACCTTCGGCATGCGCATGGAGCACCACAACAGAGCCGGCCTGGCGGTGGCGCGGATGCTCGAGGCGCACCCGAAGGTTGAGAAGGTCTGGTACCCGGCCCTTGCCTCGCACCCTGACCACAAGACCGGCATGGCGCAGATGAAGGGCTTCGGCAGCGTCATCAGTTTCCTCGTCAAAGGCGGCAATGCGGAAACGAGGCGATTTATCGACTCCCTTGATCTCTTCCTGATCACGCCGAGCCTCGGCGGCAGCGAGAGCTTGGTGACGCAGATGTGGGCGATGTCCTTCTTCGACTACCCTGAGGAATTCCGCAAGAGCATCGGCATGGTGGACAACCTCGTCAGGCTCGCCCTCGGACTCGAAGACGTGGACGACCTCATCGCGGACCTTGAGCAGGCCCTGGACCGGATCTGACTTCGCCTGTCCCTGCTTCCGGCCCGCACGGGGATGTGCGGGCCTATCCGAGCAGACGGGCGAGTCTCTTCAGAACGCTTCTGAGGACCGGATATCGTCTGAAACGGGACGGCCGGAGGATGCCAAGCCCTATCAGGTAACTGAACGGAAATGTGAGATGAAAGTTGTATCCCCTGCCCGAGACCCTGATCGCCCTGCCGACTACGGAGGCAAAGGGAACGGGCTCATCGTCCTCGAGACAGGCATCTCCCCGCGTGACAACACTGTCTTTCATCTTCCTGACGACCCGGTGGAGCATCGGCAGGCCCGAGGGGCTTCTGAGGAGGACCACATCGCCGACCCTGATCCTTGCGATCTGCCATAGTATAACGGTATCGCCATCAGCGATAAGGGGAGACATGCTCGGTCCGGAAGCGACAAACGGGATCGTTTTGCCCTTGCGAAGGACCTCGGCCGCAAGATGCAGAAAATCCTCGCCTCTGATTGTATCCACAGTTATCATTTTAGTTGTAAACGGGAGAATCATCAATATTTTCGGGCGATATCGCCGCGCTTTTGATAAACTATACCTTACAGCATAAATATCAGGAGAAGAGGGCTGGTGTGCATAAAAAGACCCATATTCAGCGCGGCGCAGCAATGTGCTGTGTTCTTGCTGAATCCAGTTTCAGGAATGCGCCAAACATCATATACGCGGTTTCCGTGATCAGAAAAGTCCGTGGATAATACATTGGACAGCATTCCCGTCAGGAGCGATCAGGTCGTCTTCAGGAAGATCGAGAACGAGTATATCCTCGTCCCGCTCCTGTCCACCTCTGCTGATGTGGAGTCGATCTATAACCTCAATGAGATCGGCGCGGTCATATGGGAACAAATCGATGGGAAGAAGTCGCTCCGGCGGATAATCGAGGGACTGGTCGCTGAATACGAAGTGGAACAGACTGATGCGGAAAGGGATGTGCTGGACTTCATCAGGGAGCTTGTTGACTCACAGTTGATCAGGGTATCATGAAGACGGAATCATATGCGGATTTCAGCCTGAGGCTCCACGGCGCCTCCGCCGGCAAGCGTATCCCTGTGAACGCCACCCTCGAACTGACCTACCGGTGCAATAATAACTGCGTCCATTGTTTTTGCAGTCTGCCCGCGGGAGATGAAACGGCGAAACAGCGTGAACTCACCACCGCCGAGATCAGGGCGCTCTTTGACGAGATGGCGTCGATGGGCGCCCTGTGGCTGCTGATCACCGGCGGTGAGCCTTTGCTTCGGCCTGATTTCGGGGAGATTTACCGGTATGCCCGGCAGAAGGGTTTCCTTGTCTCCTTCTTTACCAACGGGACGATGATCAGCCGGGATATTGTGGATATTCTTGCGAGCTATCCGCCTTTTGTCGTGGAGATCACCCTGTACGGAGCGACTGAGGAGACCTGCGAAAAGGTGACAGGGGTGAAGGGTTCCTATCGGCGGTGCATCGAGGGCATTGAGAACATAAAAAAGGCCGGGATACCTCTGAAGCTCAAGACCATGGCGCTCACCATCAATCAGCATGAAGTCGGGGAGATGGATCGGATGGCCCGCGCCTGGGGATGCGAGTTCCGGTTCGACCCCGTCATCCAGAAGAGGATCGACGGCAAGGCGTATTCTTCCCCTGAACAGTACCGTATCTCGCCCGAGGATGCCGTGCGGCTGGATCTTGCTTTCCCGAAGCGGATTGAAGCGTACCGGCTGTTCTGCGAGAAATTCGTGGAAACTCCGCCCGCGAGCGACAGACTGTATCGGTGCGGCGCCGGCGTCAGCTCTCTTCACGTGAACCCTTACGGCATGACGGCGGGATGCTCGATGATGGTGAAGGACGCCTTTTCTCTGAGAGAGAAAGGGATGCGCTGGATATGGGAAGAGGGGATCCGTTCCGTCATCAGCAGGAAAAAGACCTTTGCGCTGCCCTGTGATGACTGCAGGCTGGTGAACCTCTGCGGCCAGTGTCCTCCGTGGAGCATGCTCGAAAACGGCTCCCCTGATAAAGAAGTTGCATATTTATGCGAAATTGCTAAAATGAAGGAAAATGAATATGTGTTTTTGCAGTAGGAAAAGAGCATGAAAAAGAAACAATGGTCAAAGCCGGCATGCACCAAGGTGCGGCTTGTGCCTGAAGAAGCCGTGTTGGTAGGCTGCAAGAACCCTGGGCACAGTTCGACGTGCGACCCGAAGGGGTGGCCGACGGGAAAGACAATCGCAAGTTGATCATGATACGTGGATGCCGCATTGGGTAAGAAATCCTGGGATAGGCCGGCATGTATCAAGGTGCGGCTTGTGCCTGAGGAGGCGGTGCTCTGGGGGTGCAAGGTGCTCGTGGGGTCCGTGGCAAAGGACGGCATTTGGGCGGGTACCTGCATTACCGGCGCAAATTGTCCGTCGCTTGCGAGCTGACGTTCAAGCGGACTCGGCGGGTGCGGTTGTTTCCATCGAAACCACGTGATTCTTTCGGAAGCTTTTTCCATAGCTGAAATCCGTATTTTACTGCAATGGCCTGAGGACAGGCTTGGCATTATTGTGGACCCTGCCCTGAAGGCGTTTGCCATTCCCCATGTCCCCGGCGGCCGACAGGATATCCTGTTCAGTGTTGTTGAACAGCGGACAGTCGATCTGAACGCCTGTGTCCCCCTGTTCAGCTCGCTTCCCGAGGGATTATGGAAGGCATGGTCTTTCAGGGGCGATTCGTACATTTTTTCGCTGCATGAAATCGCCGCCGACAATAAGCCGTACCGCATCGCGATCGGAGACAGACAGTTGCTGGATATCACGATCTTCAGTACGCATCGAGATCGAAGAATAGTCAGCCCGCTGGAATACCCCATGGATGAGCTTGTCATCGCGGGCCATCTGAATATCAACCGCATCGGCATCCTTCTTCATTCCGCCCTTGTTTCACTGAACGGCAGGGGTTTGCTTTTTGCGGGTACGTCAGGCTCCGGCAAGTCAACGCTCTCTGAGTTATGGCTTAATGCCGCAGATGCGGAAGTCCTCACCGATGAGCGCGTCATCCTCCGCGAGAAGGAAAAGGCCCTGTGGGCGTACGGTACTCCC
>JAKAGF010000153.1 GCA_021825805.1 Nitrospirota bacterium | reverse complement strand
CCGGCCTCCTGCCGCTGATCATCTCCCGAAAATCCTGCATAATGGCGGCAGACTGTGCGTATCCCTCATCCTTATCCGTATCACCTATCCCCTCTGCGGCCTCTTGAGAAAGGCGGTCAATATGATAGCTGCGCCCGCAAAGGCGGCAGCCATGTAGAAACTCGACGAGAAGCTCCCGGTCTGCTCTGCAAGCATGCCGGCAACCGCTGGCCCGCTTATCTGCCCCAGGCCGAAGATGAAGGTGATGAGGCCAAAGGCAGCGGCAGCCTTCCGCGCGCCCACATAATCGCCGACAGCCGCAGCCATTATTGAGGGTATACTCCATGCGACGATCCCATAGAAGCCTATGGAAAGATAAAGGAAGATACCTGGGAGTCCGGATGCCACGAGGAGATAGGAGAACATCTGGAGCGAAAAGACGATGATAAGACCCGCCCTCCTGCCAAGCCGGTCCGACAACGTGCCGAACACCGGACCGGAAAAAAGACTGAGAAAACCTACCCATGCCCAGAAGGTCCCGGCAACCGACTCGGTAAAGCCCCTCTCCTTCACCAGAGCGGTGACGATGAAGGTGGCGTAGATAACATAGGTATAGCCGAACAGAAAATAGATGACTCCGAGGTAATACATTATCCCTTCCCGGTAGACCGTCTTCCGTCCGCCTGCTGACGCGGCATCAGGATGACGCGCCGGATGAATATCGCTGCCCACCGGTTTCAACCCCTTTTCCTCAGGCCTGTTGCGCAGCAGGACAAGACCGATAAAGGCGATTGCGATAACGAAGCCGCTTAAGACCATCCAGCTGACGCGCCAACCCTCGGCCCCGTAAACCCTGTTGATGAAGGGGATGAGGGCGCCTGATATCATGATGGCGAAACCGCTGCCGATGACGATAAACCCCGCCGCACTTCCCCGCTTGTTGCCGGCAAACCACGCTGACACAAGCCCCATTACCGGCACGTTGGACGCCCCGCTGCCCGCGCCTGTCAGCATGTAAAGGACAAGGACCGCCGCAAAACTCCTGGCCTGGCTGACCAGCGCCATCGAGACACCCACAAGGAGCAGGGCGATAAAGATGAGCCTCCGCGGCCCTATCTTCATTGCCCAGAAACCGCTGATGAGCACGGAGGCCAGATAGCCGAGAAAATTGGCTGTGCTGATGAAGCCCATCTGGGAATACGTCAGTTGGAGAGTCGCACCCATGGAGGGCAGGAGCATGCCCAGGGCGAACCTGCCGAACCCAAGGCACGCCAGGATGCAGAGCGTGCCGGCGCCGACGATCACCCAGCCGTAATGAAAAATGTCTCCCCCTTTTTCCATTTTCGTCATCGCCCGATACTATACCATTGCGGCGGGGTTGCCTTCTACAGTCCTTCGGTATTGCAAATATCGGGGGAAGTGGTTACTATTGAGGGGAAATTGCGGAACATTGATAGCAGAACATAAGTCTTTAGGCCGCAACCTTGATTCTGCTTATCATCAGGCCGTGGACTACTTCAGGGGGCTTGCCGAGCGTGATCTTCCCAGGTACGTCATCGTGTCCGATTTGCCCGCATCAGGTTGTATGATCTCGACGCAGACACCCAAACGGAATTCGCCCTTAAGGATCTGTAGTGCCGCAGAGGCAATCCGCTTGACAATATATCACGAGTGATATAACATGAAACTACCGAAGCCGCCGGACAATGTTAAGGTTCATCCGAATGTCTGGAGAACGATCAGGGAGATCGCAATCCTTGACGAGGGAAAGGCGATGAGGATTCTGCAGCGGATTTCGGCCTTGGGGCTCGACCTTCTTCCGGTGAGCGGCGAGTGCAAGTCCGAAAGTATCAAGAACCTAAGCAGAAAAGGGATCAGCGTCAAGAGGCTCAAATGTCTGGATATTCTGGATTACAGGATCTTTTATGCTTATAGGAAATCAGGTAATATTTGTGTCTATTGCGTCGTCCCTCGTAACGACGATACCTATGATGAAAACTCATGGCACTATCAAATCGTGAAGCTCCTATATACCCGATGGAAGGAATGTCAATGAAATCCACCGAGAAGATCACCTACTATCCCGTTCAACCTTTCACCTGGCAAATGCCCGATAGGTTGTATTCGCGGCATGATCTGGATGAGCTATGCGAGTCGTGCGACTCCATAAGAGACAAGCAAATCGAAGAGCTGCAGGCCGATAACAAGAAACTGAGAAAGATCGCAGAGTTCCTCAGAACTGAGATCAAGGCCTTCGAGTTGGAGACCGCCATAACAAGGAAGGCTGTCCCCGTTAAGAAGATGGTTAACGAGGTGACGTCATCTCCTGAAGGCAAAGGGGCATGGGAAAAGGCCTGGCAGGACCAGTTCACCAAGTGGCAGACACTCGTCAGGCAGGGCAAGATGAGCAAGATGAAGTATTATCGTCTGATTAACGGCATGGATCAGGCGGAGCTTTCCAGACGGCTCGGCACGGCCCAGCCGAACATCAGCAGGATAGAAAAACCAGGGTACAATGTGCCGGTTAAAACCCTCAAGAAACTGGCGAAAATCTTTCGCATTAAAGTGGAGGATATCATTGGCGACTGATCCCGAAATAAATTTTATCAGCGTTGCCTTGACAGAGCTTACGTTTAAACTCAACGAGGCATTCGTGCGCCCCAAAGACGGGATGCCCATTGAGATATCCGTGAAGTCAAAGAATTCTCTCAGCCCTGACAAGACAATACTCAAGGTGATACTGTCTGTGTCTCTATTCGGGAAAACAGAGAATCAGCCCTTTGAAATGAAGGTTTCAGTTGCCGGGACTTTCACCGGGAAGGATACTAAAGAGCTGGAGAAATTTTCCAAGATTCACGCCCCTGCCCATTTGTTCCCTTTTGTTCGCGAGATAATAGGAACCACCACCATGAAAGCGGGAATTCCCCCTCTTCTTTTGCCGCCTTTCAACTTGGCGTCACTACTCTCAACAAAGAAGCATCCTGCGTAAGTTAAATAACGCTGTCTACAGAAGAATCCTTGAAGTTATGAAGCCTCGGCCCTATCCCGCCTTCTTCCACTTATCGTCAAGCGCCTCTAAGATAAAAAAGCCGATGAGCAAGCCCGGCAAACCAAGGGCTGAAAAAGCAGCCGACAATATCGCGATGCCGATAATTATGCGACTGACAACCTCACAGAGCCCTTTCACTGCCGCCCTCAAAATTTAGTGTTCTTTCCCACGACGTAGACCACAAACAGAATAAGCAGTCCAAGAGACGGGTTAATGAAAAGCATGCCGATACCGAAGAGACCGCCACCCACAGCAGGAGCCTGAAGATGCCTTGGATCATACTCATGACCAGCCTGCCATAGACGTACCGAATCATTCCGGCCACTTGCCGCTAACCGTAATTGAAGATCTCCTTGAGACGTATCTCGGCGGGCCTGAACTCCAGGGACTTCGGCTCAGCAAGTGCTGCCGGCTTTTCGCGGACCCGCGCCTCCTGGATGCATTCGTCAGAGAGCCGGAAGCCGGCTGGCCCCAATCCCTTGAAAAAATAGAGAAAAATCAAGTATTATGAGTATCCAAACCACGACACGATCGGACGGGATTGATCATGAAAGAACTGGATACAGTCAGAAAAAATATCGACCGGATCGACGAGGAGATCCTGGAGCTCCTCAACAAGCGGGCAGAGAATGTCCTTGAGGTCGGCAGGATCAAACGCTCCCAGAAGGCGAAGTTCTACCGTCCGGACAGGGAGCGCCAGATACTGGAGCGGGTGGCAAGAAACAACAGGGGCCCGTTTCCCAATGACGCCCTGAAGGCTATCTACCGGGAGGTGCTCTCCGCGTCCCTCGCCCTTGAGGAGCCTTTAAAGGTCACCTGTCTCGGCCCGCTCGGCACCTTCACCCATCTCGCGGCGCTGCGCCACTTTGGTTCGTCGGCTGCCTTTGTGCCGGTTGACAGCATCAAGAAGGTCTTCGAGAATGTCGAGACGAACAAGGCTGAATACGGCGTCGTGCCGATCGAAAACTCAAACGAGGGAGTTGTCAGCCATACCCTCGACATGTTCATGGATTCCGACCTGCAGGTGGTTGCGGAGATCGTGCTCGAGGTATCCCACAACCTCCTTTCACGGCAAACGGACCGGTCGAAGATCATAAAGGTCTATTCCCATCCCCAGGGGCTGGCCCAGTGCAGGGGCTGGCTCGAGGCGAACCTGCCGGGCGTGCCGGTTGCGGAGTCCACAAGCACCGCAAAGGCCGCCGAGCTCGCCGCGCGGGACCCGAAGTCGGCTGCCATCGCCAGCGAGATCGCGGCGCGCATGTATGACCTGAACATCGTCGAACGCAATATCCAGGACAGCAGGCGCAACGTTACGCGGTTCCTCGTCATCTCAAAGGAATTCCCCCACAGAACCGGCAAGGACAAGACCTCCATCATGTTTTCGATCAAGCACAAGCCAGGCTCCCTCTATGAGGTGCTGCTCCCTTTCAAGCGGTCGAAGATCAACCTCACAAAGATAGAATCGCGGCCGTCGAGACGGAAGGCATGGGAGTATATCTTCTTCGTGGACATGGAAGGCCACATCGAGGACAAGAAGGTGAAGCGGGCGGTCGATGCCCTTACCAACAACTGTCTCTACCTCAAGATCCTCGGATCATATCCTCAAGGGAAGGTGTCATGATACAGGCCGCGGGGTACGTGCTGGGAATCCAGCCCTATGTGCCGGGAAAACCGATTGAAGAACTCGAACGGGAACTGGGCATTTCAAACTCCATCAAACTCGCCTCGAATGAAAACCCGGTGGGACCCTCCCCTGCCGCCCTGGCGGTCATCAGGGAATCCGTTGCAGACCTCAACCGCTATCCCGACGGCGGCGGCTTTCACCTCAGGCAGGCGCTCTCGCGGTCGCTGCGGGTTGCAGAAGACGAGCTGATCCTCGGCAACGGGTCGAACGAACTCCTCGACATGGCTGCCCGCACCTTTATGAGGGACGGGGATGAGGCGGTGATGGCAACGCCTTCCTTTGTCGTCTACTTCATGGCGGCGCAGTCGGTGGGCGGCGTCTCGGTACAGGTCCCTCTCATCAATTACACGCATGACCTGAAGGCGATGGGCGACGCGATAACGCCGAAGACAAAGATGATCTTCATCGCAAACCCCAACAACCCCACCGGCACGATAAACGGGAAAAAGGAATTCGATGAGTTCATGACCAGGGTGTCCGACGACATCCTTGTCGTCGTGGACGAGGCGTACTACGAGTATGTGACTGACAGCGGGTATGCGGACAGCATGAGGCACTTCAGGGCGGGAAGGAACATTCTCATACTGAGGACCTTCTCGAAAATATACGGCCTTGCCGGCCTGCGGATAGGCTACGGCATAGGTCCGAAACAAGTTCTTTCCGACATGAACAGGCTGCGGGAGCCCTTCAATACCAATACACTCGCCCAGAAGGCGGCCGTGGCGGCCCTGGCTGACGCCGGGCATGTGCGCAGGTCCCGCGAGGTCAATGAGGAGGGCAAACAGTACCTCTGCAAGGAACTGACCGCGGCCGGGATGTCTTACGTGCCGACGCAGGCTAACTTCATCTATATGCCGGTGGAGGATTCAAAGGCGCTCTATGACGGACTCCTGAAAAAGGGCGTCATCATCCGTCCGATGGGTCCCGGGGCCGTGCGGGTGACTATCGGCCTTCCGGAGGAAAACCGCAGATTCATCGACGCGCTGAAGGCGGTAGTCGGTGATTAGTGTGCGGAGTTGTTGAGGAGGAATAGATGGATATCATAGTTCTCAGACAGGATGCCACGGACGAGGAGATCCGACACATCATCAAGAAACTCGAAAGCCGGGGGCTGCAGGCCAACCTCTCGAAGGGCACGGAGATCACCATCATCGGCGTCATCGGCGATACCTCGAAGGTGACCGAAGAGGAAGAAGACGCCATCCGCGCGGCGTCCGGCGTAGAAAACGTCGTCAGGATACTCAAGCCCTACAAGCTCGCCAGCCGCGAGTTCCGGAAGGAGAACACCGAGATCACGGTCCGCGGCATCACCATCGGCGGGAAAAAGATACCCGTGATGGCCGGTCCGTGCGCCGTGGAGAACAGGACCGTACTGACTTCGATAGCCGAAAAGGTGAAGGCAGGCGGGGCAACGTTCCTCAGGGGCGGCGCCTTCAAACCCCGCACATCGCCCTATGCCTTCCAGGGGCTCGGCGAGGAGGGACTCCGGTATCTGGCCGAGGCGAGGGATAAGACCGGGCTCCCGATCATCACGGAGGTTATGGACCCGCGCGATATCGAGGTCATCGCCGAATACACCGACATCATCCAGATCGGCGCCAGGAACATGCAGAACTTCAGGCTTCTCCTCGAAGTGGGCTCATCCCGCAAGCCGGTGATGCTCAAGAGGGGCCTCGCCTCGACCATAAAAGAATGGCTCATGTCCGCCGAATATATCATGTCCCGCGGCAATCACAATGTGATGCTCTGCGAGCGCGGCATCAGGACCTTCGAGACGGCGACGAGGAACACTCTCGACCTGAGCGCGGTGCCGGTGCTGAAACAGCTCACCCACCTGCCGGTGGTGGTTGACCCCAGCCATGGCGTCGGCAAGCGCGACCTGGTCGCGCCGATGGCAAAGGCGGCGGTCGCAGCCGGGGCCGACGGCCTGATCATCGAGGTGCACACCAACCCGGAAGAGGCGATGTCCGACGGGGAACAGTCCCTCAAACCGGACCAGTTCGAACGGCTCATGCGGGAGCTC
>JAKAGF010000152.1 GCA_021825805.1 Nitrospirota bacterium | reverse complement strand
ACCTGAAGCTCCCCGGCAAGTCCGGCCTCGACCTCCTCGACTACATCAAATCGAGGGGGACCGGCATCCCGGTCATCATGATAACCGCATTCGGCACCATCGAGACGGCGATCGAGGCGATGAAAAAAGGGGCCTTCAATTACCTCACGAAACCCGTCAACCCCGACGAACTGCTGACCGTGATGAAGGAGGCGATAGAGAAGTATGAGCTGATGCGGGAGAATATCACCCTCAAGTCGGAGCTGAGGCAGAGGCACACCTTCAGCACCATCATCGGCAAGAGCGCTGCGATAGAGGAGGTCTTCGACACCATCCGTATGGTCTCGAAGACGCAGTCGAACATCCTCATCGTCGGGGAGAGCGGCACGGGCAAGGAGCTCGTCGCCAAGGCGGTGCACTATAATTCGACCCGGGCGGAGGGTCCCTTCATCACGATCGATTGCGCCACCATCCCCTCGGAGATCATGGAGAGCGAACTCTTCGGCCACGAAAAGGGGGCCTTCACCGGGGCTCATGAGAGAAAGATCGGGCTGCTCGAACATGCCCACAATGGGACTGTTTTTCTTGACGAGGTGGGAGAACTCGATGTCAATCTCCAGAAGAAGCTGCTGCGCTTTCTTCAGGAGAGGGAGATCCTGCGGGTCGGGGGAACGGGGAGGATCAAGCTCAATGTCCGGATCATCGCCGCAACGAACAAGGACATAGAAGAGGAGATACAACAGAAGAGGTTTCGTGAGGACCTGTTCTACCGGCTGAACGTCGTGACGATCAAGATGCCGCCCCTCAGGGAGAGGAAGGAAGACATCCCCCTCCTGGCGAATCATTTCCTCGATCGCCTCAACCAGATCGAGGGAAAGCTGATCAAGGGGTTTGAGGACAA
The DNA here is from genome assembly GCA_021825805.1 of Nitrospirota bacterium. Classification (GTDB taxonomy): domain Bacteria; phylum Nitrospirota; class Thermodesulfovibrionia; order Thermodesulfovibrionales; family UBA6898; genus JAKAGF01. The sequence continues at coordinate 5,918 of JAKAGF010000152.1, read as the reverse complement.
CGTGATGGCTGCCCTGACGATGCACAACTGGCCCGGAAACGTCAGGGAACTCGAAAACGTGGTCGAACGTGCCTATGTCCTCTGTCCGAATATCATGATAAATCTCAAGTATCTTCCGGAACGGCTCATCAGCATGGCGGAGGGAAACAGTGAATCCCTGGACCAGATGAACCTGCTTGAAACGGAAAAGAGGCTGATCGTCAAAGCGCTGAACGGGACGTCGTGGAACCAGAGCAGGGCTGCTGAAGTGCTCGGTATAACCCGGAAACAGCTCAGGACGAAGATGCAGCGCCACAATCTCCTGCCTGCATAAGCCCCCGTGCCGCCCGAGGCCCCTCTCCTGGGCCGAAGTTGCAAAACCCGCGGCGTATATGGAAAATGATAGTACCGTGAAAAAAGGCGCTGTCATATTTCTTATAGCGATCATCCTCTGCGGCCATGCGTTCGCCCAGAGGGCGGTCGAGGTCAGCCTGCGGTTCAGCAGGCAGGAGACCGCGGTGCGCGTTGTCTTTGAATCGGACGAGGATACGATCAGAAACGCCTCTGTAACCGCAAACCCTGCTTCGGTCAGGCTCGAATTTCCCTCCCGCGTTGACTTGAAAATACAGAGCGACTTTCCCTTCGAATTGATCCGGAAGGACAAGGTCGTTGTGATGAACCTCAGAGACGTTACTGATGTCAGGGCATACCGGCTCACCGCCCCGGCCAGGATCGTTGTTGACATGAAGACAGTGGCGCAGGCCCCGAAAGAACCCCGGAAACCCGAACAGAAGCCCTTGCAGCAGCAGACCGGCCAGACAGCCCAGAAACCTCAGGAGCCGTCTGCCGCAAGACCGGCTGAACAGCCGCAGGCAGGTGAAAAGGGAAAAAAGGTGAAGACAGTCATGATCGATGCAGGACACGGAGGGTACGACAGCGGCATCATCTCAGCGGATGCAAAAGAAAAAGACGTGAACCTGTCCCTTGCCAAAGACCTGTACAACGCCCTCGCGAAAAAAGGGTATAGCGTTCTCATGACCCGCAAGGTTGACCAGCCGTCGTCCCTGACCGAGCGGATCAACTTTTCGGGCAGCAAGAACCACGAGGTCTTTATCAGCATTCACGCGTCCTCGTCCGAGCGGTTCGCCGTCTATACGGCAACCGGCGATGAACAGGGCGCTGACGCGGTGAAGCTGTTCAGCACCGCCTCGCGCCAGAACAGGCATCTCGCCAAGAGCAGGAATCTGGCGCGGGTCCTTGCGGACGCTCTCAGGGCGGACTTCGGAGCGGAAATCGTTCAGAGGGAACTTCCCCTGCCGATACTCTCCAACATGAACGCTACGGCCGTCATGATCGACTATCCCTCTGTCAGGGCCTATGCGGCCGACGTGAAACTCAGGGAGAAGTTCGTCAATGCCGTTGTAAAGGGGATAGCCGGCCATGAGCAGTAAGAAGGTCCTGCTGACCCTTGCAGCCCTGGTCCTGGTGATCGCGGCAATGGCCGGCGGCTATTATTTTCTGCATCGGTACAGGCCGCTCGAAAAACCGGCGGTTACCGCGGGTCAGGGACAGAGCACGTCTCCTGAACCTGAGGATATTTCGAGCTTCAGGATCTATTACCCTGTTGACAGCCGCCTGCAGGTTATTGAAAGGCGGGTCCACCGCAAGTCCAAACAGACGGCAGCCGCGGAGTCGGTGATGGAGGAGTTTTTCAAGGGACCGGGCGGCGGCGCGCCTTCCGCCGTCCCCCAGAACGTAAAGGTCCTGGGCGTATACCGGGACGCAGCCCAAATCCTTTACGTCGATCTATCTGATGAACTTCGAAGAAATTTTCAGGGAGACGCCCTTGCCGAATACCTGGTGCTGCAGGGTATCTTCGAGAGCCTTATGGCTAATATCCAGGAAGTCCGGGACGTAAAAGTCCTCGTCGAAGGAAAAGAGATAGAGTCGATGGGAGGTCATTTCCATCTCAAGTTTCCCCTGAAGGGCGTTGTGTCATCAGAACTCAAGGCTGAAGAAAAGGTTTCCCGTGAGTAACCGGGACATACCCATCGGCGTCTTCGACTCCGGCATCGGCGGCCTGACGGTCCTGAAGGAGATCGTGAGAGAACTGCCTTCGGAGAGCACCATCTACCTCGGCGATACCGCGCGGGTCCCCTACGGCATACGGTCGCCCGAGACAGTGGCGAGGTACTCCTTCGAGAATACCCGTTTCCTTTTTTCCCGCGGCATAAAACTCCTGGTGGTCGCCTGCAACACCGTCTCCTCCATCAGCCTGGATTCCATCAGAAAGACGGTCAGCATCCCGGTTGTGGGGGTGATCGAGCCCGGCGCCGGGGCCGCGGTTGCGGCGACCCGGAACAAGAAGGTGGGCGTCATCGGGACTGCGGCGACTATCAGAAGCAGCGCTTATGCAAAGGCGATCAAGGCGATGGACGGGACTGTCGAGGTGTTCGGTCTTGCCTGCCCCCTGTTCGTGCCGCTGGTGGAAGAAGGCTGGACAGAGGGAATGATCGTTGAGCTGACGGCAGAACGCTATCTGAAGGAATTGAAGCAAAAGGGGATAGATACCCTGGTCCTCGGCTGCACCCATTACCCCCTTTTGAAGGAAGTGCTGGCGCGGGTGATGGGAGGCGAGGTCGAGTTGATCGACTCCGCCATAGAGACAGCCCGCGTAATCCGTGATATCCTGGAAAAAGATTCCCTGACGAGGCGGAAGGCGTATCCTCTGACCAGGGAGTTTTATGTCACAGACTCCCCGGACAAGTTTCTGGAGGTGGGCGAACGCTTCCTCGGCAGCAGGATGGAATTCATCAGGAAGATAGAACTGGAATCGGAGGTATAATCGTGCGTCGGGACGGAAGAAGGAACAACGAGCTGAGGCCCCTGAAGATCACGCGGAACTTCATCGATACTGCCGAGGGATCGGTCCTCATTGAACTGGGAAGGACCAGGGTCATATGCACCGCCTCGGTTGACGAGAAGGTGCCCCCGTTTCTCAGGGACCAGAACAGGGGTTGGGTAACAGCCGAGTATGCCATGCTGCCCCGGGCAACGCAGATACGCACACTGAGAGAGTCCTCAGCCGGACGGGTAAGCGGCAGGACTCACGAGATACAGCGCCTCATCGGCCGGTCGCTGCGGTCGGTCACGAATATGGAACTCCTCGGCCAGCGGACCTTCTGGATAGACTGCGACGTGATCCAGGCTGACGGCGGCACACGTACCGCATCCATCACCGGCGCCTTCATCTGTCTTGCCGACGCGGTGAGGGCGCTCCTCAACAAGGGGGTCATCCAGAAAAACCCCCTCAAAGACTACCTGGCCGCGATCAGTGTGGGGGTGGTCAACGGCGAGCCGGTCCTCGACCTCTCCTATGAAGAGGATTCGACTGCTGACGTTGACATGAACATGGTAATGACCGGAAGCGGACAACTGGTCGAGATTCAGGGCACTGCCGAAGGCCTCCCCTTCTCCCGCGACACCCTTGACCAACTTATCGTGCTCTCCCATGAGGGCATCGAACAACTCATCTCCAGACAAAGAGAGCTGCTGGATATCGTCTCAGTCAGCGTCTGAGGACGCGCGCCTTTCACCCGGATATCCTCCCCTGAAGCGGACCGCGGGAAGGACGGGGCAGAAAATAAATATTTTTCTGTGGTAAAATAACTTTTAATAATCCGTGGAGGTAACCCTTGAACGTCTATAGAAGCCTGTTTATATGGCTGCTTATCGGCCTGATGATCATCCTGCTCTTCAACCTGCTCAATACGCCCAAAAAGACGCAGGAGGAGGTCATCTTCTCTGATTTCATGTCCAAGGTCGAGGCAGGCCAGATCGACGAGGTGACCATAAAGGAAAACGCCATCTCCGGCAGGTTCAAGGACGGCGCAAAGTTCAAGACCTATTATACGGAATATCCGGACCTCATCAAGGTCCTCCGGCAGCAGAGCGTCAAGATCACTGTCAAGCCGCCTGACCAGAACCCCTGGTACGTGAACCTCTTCTTCACCTGGGGTCCCATCATATTCATCGCGGTGATCTGGATCTTCTTCATGCGCCAGATGCAGACAGGCGGCAACAAGGCCCTTTCCTTCGGCAAGTCCAAGGCGCGGCTCATATCCGAAAAATCGGTAAAGATAACGTTCTCGGACGTTGCCGGCGTGGACGAGGCAAAGGGCGAGGTCCAGGAGATCATCGACTTCCTCAAGGACCCACAGAAATTCCAGAAGCTGGGAGGCAAGATCCCGAAAGGCGTGCTCCTTGTGGGGTCTCCCGGCACCGGCAAGACGCTCCTGGCGAGGGCGATAGCGGGCGAGGCCGGCGTCCCGTTCTTCAGCATCAGCGGCTCCGACTTTGTCGAGATGTTCGTGGGCGTCGGCGCCTCCCGCGTGCGGGACCTCTTCGAACAGGCGAAGAAAAACGCGCCCTGCATCATCTTCATCGATGAGATCGACGCCGTCGGACGCCATCGCGGCGCAGGTCTCGGAGGCGGGCACGACGAGCGCGAGCAGACCCTTAACCAGTTGCTCGTCGAGATGGACGGGTTTGAAGGCAACGAAGGGGTGATCATCATCGCCGCAACAAACAGGCCGGATGTCCTCGATCCTGCGCTTCTCAGGCCCGGCAGGTTCGACCGCCAGGTCGTGGTCCCGGCGCCTGATGTGAAGGGGCGGATCGAGATCCTCCGGGTGCATACAAGGAACATCCCGGTAGACGAAAAAGTGGACCTCGGAAAAATAGCCCGCGGCACGCCCGGTTTTTCAGGCGCCGACCTCGCAAACCTCGTTAATGAGGCCGCCCTTCTGGCTGCCCGGAATTCCAAGACAAAGGTCGAGAACTCCGACTTCGAGGCCGCGAAGGACAAGGTCCTCATGGGTGTTGAGCGCAAGAGCATGATCATCAGCGATGAGGAGAAGAAAAACACCGCCTATCACGAGGCCGGACATGCCCTCGTGGCAAAACTCACGCCAGGCACCGACCCTATTCACAAGGTGAGCATCATCCCCCGTGGGAGGGCGCTGGGCGTCACCCAGCAGCTCCCCATAGATGACCGTTACACCTATTCGCGGGACTATCTCATGAAGACCCTCCGGGTCCTCATGGGCGGCCGGGTTGCTGAAGAACTCGCCCTGCACCATATGACGACCGGCGCGGGAAACGACATCGAGCGCGCGACTGAGCTTGCCCGGAGAATGGTCACCGAATGGGGCATGTCCGAGCGTCTCGGCCCCCTCACCTTCGGCAAGAAAGACGAACAGATATTCCTCGGCAGGGAGATCGCAAAACACAAAGACTACAGCGAAAAAACCTCGGAGGAGATCGACGACGAGGTCAAGCGGATAGTCCTTGACGCATACGCGGTGGCCAAGAAACTCCTTCAGGAGCGGTTCGCGCTCCTCGACACCTTTGCGAAACAGCTTCTCGAGAAGGAGACCATGGACGGGGCGGAGATCGAAAATATGATCCAGGAGTTCGAGTCAACCACCCCGGTGCAGGCCTGACCGCCTGACTGTTGAAGATCGTCTGGAATAACTTCTCTCTGGACCTCTCCCGGAGGACCCATCTCATGGGTATCCTCAACGTCACGCCTGATTCATTCTCCGACGGCGGCCTGCATTTCGACAGATCAACAGCAGTTGACCGCGGCCTCCGGATGGTGGATGAAGGCGCTGACATCATAGATATAGGTGGCGAGTCCACCCGGCCGGGCTCCGACGCCGTCCCCATCGAAGAGGAACTTCGTCGTACCATCCCGGTCATAGAAAATCTGTCCAAGAGGGTCCCTGTGCCGATTTCAATCGACACCTGCAAGGCTGAAGTCGCCCGGAAGGCCCTGGACGCCGGCGCCTCCATGGTCAACGATATCAGCGGCCTGAGGTTCGACGCCGAAATGCCGGGGGTGGTCGCCTTGTACAAGGTTCCAGTCGTTATCATGC
>JAKAGF010000151.1 GCA_021825805.1 Nitrospirota bacterium | reverse complement strand
ATGGGCTATCTTATGATCGCCTTCCTCGCCGGGACCGGGCAGTCCGCTTCCGCCGGCTTCTATCTTGCGGCGTATTTTATTACAACCCTTGGCGTCTTCGGCGTCATTACGGTCCTTTCCGGCAGGGAGAGGGATGCCGACAGGATGGAAGACCTGGAGGGTCTTGCATGGAGGAGCCCGTGGCTTGCCGCCATACTGTCCGCCATGCTTCTTTCACTGGCCGGCATCCCCCTGACAGCCGGCTTTATCGGTAAGTTCTATGTTGCAAAGGCAGGCGCCGGGGCTTCACTCTGGCTGCTGATCACGGCGCTTGCGGTCAACAGCGTTATCGGACTCTTTTATTACCTCCGCATCGTGGCGGTCCTCTTCAGCGCGGTCCCCGCAGGCGCATCATCTCCCGCGGTTTCATGGCATGACCGCCTCGTCATCGGCGTGCTGGTCGTCGGCCTGCTGTGGATGGGCGTATATCCAGGTCCCTTTGCCCGGTTTATTGAAATTGCCATGGCGGTGGTGATTTAGGAAGTTCGGATGTGAATTCACCACGAATATACCACTTCCATCTCTACCCGATCGTTTTTCGAATATCTCCCAAAGAGCGACTGCGGCGGGCCGTCCAGAAGCAGGATATTGACTCCCGCCTTCCATGAATCGGTAAAGGTGTAATAGGCATTTGCCCTTGCCATGCCCGCCCCGTGCTCTGGATTGTAGGCGACAGTGAGATTCGTTTCGATCTTCCGGTTCATCCAGCCGGCCTTCATATTGGCCCATAGTATCGTTTCAATAGTCCTGTCATAAAGCGCAGCGGGCCTGTTGAAGATCACGGTCTGCTGTGCCTGAAGGGTCAACATTCCATCCTCAAACAGGCGATAATCCGCTGCTATCCCGTAATCAAGCGTATCCCTTCTTATCTCTGCCGGATTTAAAGGCGTTGCTCCAACTTCAATCGACTTCGGATATCCCCATAATTCGGGACGGACATTAAAGGGACGGTTCAATGCATACGCCGCCTCAGCCCTCAGGCTCCAATCTCCTTTAACGGCAGCTGCATCGAATCCTATAGAGGTGATCTTATGAAATGAAGGCACAAATCCGGGGTCAATAAAGGTTTTATCGCGGCGCTGCTCTACGTTCAGCGCTGTGGACTTGAAAATGGGGCGTGGATCAAACCCGTGGAACAGATTGAAGGCCCATTCAATCTCACCCAACCGCTGCGCCCGAATTCCAACAGAACTGTTTTCGAGCTTTTTCGGCGGCAAGGCGGGTTCCCGCTGGATTACTTCAGCGCCGGATATTTTCGAGAGGTTCGGATCAGCGGGAATCACCGCCCACCGCTCATTCGACTTTGGCAGACGGTATGGAACGAACACCGGAACCCACACGGCCTGATATGTCCAGCCGCTCCTGCTCAGGGTCGCGGAGACAGAAGGGACCCCGACTTTCCGGTCTTCCAGTGACCTGACGATAAATCGCGTATAATCCCAGGGATTGAAAAGATCGTTGAGCGGATATTCATCGAGCCTTCCCCAGGAAAAACGCTGTATGCCGATCCTGAGATCAATGTTGTTAAACGAACGCTCGGCATAGAGCTCCTTGAATTCCAGGTACGGCGTGTTGTCCTGGTACACATCGTGATAGTTCTTGAAGAGGGCATGGTCTCTCCTCGGTTTCAGGACGGTCCCGTCCCATCCCCCTTCGAGCCACGCGCGGAACCGCCAATCCGATCTCCGGGCATCCACCGTGATCCTGCCGGTCAGGTCCGGATATTCCTTAATGCTCTGTTCACTGAGCCTGACCACTCCGCGGGCGCTCACCTTCCCGGCAACAGATACCATATCCTCAGCGTAAAGTGAGGAGGCAAGGAACAGATATACAAGAATGAACCCACAGAGCGCTTTCCGAATATTCGGTCTTATTCCTTGCGGCCGCCGTATGCCCCATGGTGGGCGGCCGCGTTTTCTCTTACTTCCCCGCCCTTTCCAGCGCCCGCTGGGTGAAGAGGTCATCGGAGTGACGGGTATTGTATTGGACATCTTCCAGTTTCATCTCCGTTCGGTGATTTGTTTCTTTATTCTCCATCTCCGCCTTGAACGCGGTAGGTACCCCACTGATCACCTTTACCTCTCTGAACGTTCCCGTGCGGTATAACTCCTTGTCTATGTAATACTCTATTTTCAGGTGTATCCAGAGGTCTCTTGCCACCCAGGCAACATACCGCGTGTATTTCCTGTGTATCTTCGGCGTCACTTCGACTACATAACATGGCTTGCCGTCAACCGCGTCCTCTTTCAATATCCTGAACGAATAATCGTCGAGCGCAGAGGGACCGGCGAAATCATCATATGAAAAATCTGTCCCGAAAAACGAATCGTCCTGTGAGTTGGTCGCAATGCGGCGTATGCGTTTGAATTCAGGGAAATATGCCCATAGATCGCGATCAGAAAAAGTGCGAGCGTGGACCAGAAACCCGACATCTTTCAAGTCAGGAGGCGTTTTAAAGACCACGAGCGCCTTATAGGATTCTGCATTGCCCTTTTTACTGTATGAGACAAGAGTGCGAGTGCGTTTTCCGCCTCCCTTGTCGAAAAGCACCATGGTTGCTTCGAGCTTATGGTCAAGTGATTTCGTCCTGACCTCGTGAACCTTTTCATATACCTCCCGACCGGACATCGCATAGGCGGAGGATGAGAGCATAATGATCATGAAGATAATTATAGTAGAGGCGTATTGCAATACGCCCCTGCCGAATGTCCTATTCATACGCCAATGCCTCCACTATATTTGTCTTCGCGGCCCGCCTCGCGGGATAGAGACCGGCAAGCGCTGAAAAAACAATTGACAGCAGCAGCGACCAGCCGATAGACACAAAATGAATGTGATACTGAACGCTTGCGCCAAGGTCCAAACGGAAAAAACCTTCAAGGTTTATCCAGCCGATAAGGACCCCGGTTGCCGAACCGAGCACTCCCCCTGCCGCGCCGAGAAGGGCCGATTCAATTATAACTACGCCCGAGACCTGGCCTCTTTTCATGCCGATGGAACGCAGGACGCCGATCTCCCTCGTGCGTTCAAGCACAGACGCCAGGAGAGTGATAATTATGCCGAGACCCGCGATGATCAAGGTTATAATATTCACGGCATTGGTCAGCGTAAAAGAACGTCCGAGCATGTCACGCACAATGCCTTTGAACTCACGCGAGGGCAAAGCAAATATTTTCCTTTCTTTGCCGAAGCGGTCCAATATCGCCTCGCGCACAGTTGGAATACTTTCATTTGGTTTTACGCGGACCGCGAAGTTGTCCGCCAGGTGATCGCGCCAGTGCCTTTGATACGTGTTAATATCCATCCATATGCTGCCCGAGTCCGATACATAGCTGACAACGACCGCTGTCACCCCGAAGCGTATCGGGCCGTTCGGGGTGGGAAGCACGAGAAAATCCCCCGGCTTTATCCGGTATCGGGCGGCAAACCCTTCATTCACCATGATATTGTCCTGGTGGGGCAATAGCCTCCGTATGTCTTTCCGATTGCCGGCCGTAAGTATGTACTGGTTGTATTCCATGCTGCGGACTATATCGATGGCGCCAAGGAAAAGCCTCCTGCCGTCATAGTTCAGAAATGTCTTGCGGAACGGGTCTGCAGAAAGGACTCCCGGAACTTTTTCGATGTCCTTCCACATCTCTTCGGGCATTGGAATGCTTGGAGCGCCGCCCATAGCAAGAGGATGGCCTGAACTGACAAGGATATCGCACCGTTCCACAGCTTCTATATAATCGAGAAAAGAACGGTTCAAGCTGTAGATCATACTCGAGGAACTTACAAACATGGCGATGCTGTAGAAAACAGCGGAAACCGCGACAGCATTCCGGGAAATATTTTTTTGGAGGTTGAGGCCTGCAAGCCTGACGCCCGCGCCCATACGCGGCGAGAAAAAGCGGTGGAATCCGGCCATAAACAGCCTGAGAAAAGCAGGTGTTGAAAGAGACACGCCGAGGACAAGAAAGATCATGGATGAAAATGTAGCAGCGGAACTCCTGAAGGCCGATGATGGTCCGGCGGTCTTATAAGCCGTGAAAATCAGGATTGACAGGAGAATAAAGAAGGCGGACGCAATCCTGGTCTTTCTGTTTAACAAAAATCCATCCTCCGAATACGGGACAGCGCGTATGGCTGAAACCGGTGTTATTCGCGCCCCGGCAAAAGCCGGGAATGCTGCTGCCGCAAAACTGGCTATGATCCCAATGCCGACGTCTTTGATCAGAAAATCCCACGAGAAGGTAAGTTCCCTGACCGATGTTTTCAGGTACATATCCGTTACGCTCTGCGCTACCACGCCTACCGTCAATTTTGCAAAGACAATGCCGAGGCCGATGCCCAGGAAAGAGGCAAGGGCCGAGACGGCCAATGCTTCTCCGATGAACAATGTGATGATCTGGACGCGCGTTGCGCCGAGAGCGCGAAGTATGCCGATCTCTTTTCTGCGCTGCACTACCGAGATCGAGACCGCGTTGTATATAAGGTACATGCCTACGAATATCGCCATAAAACCGATCAAGCCTATAACTTTCCGGAACCTTGTAAGCAGGATTTCGACCTGCCTGCTCCTCCCTGCGGGCGTATCCACATAATACCCTTCAGGCAGCGCGCTCTGGATGCGGTCTTTCATTGTGTTGAGGGTTTCTCCGGGAAGGAAGCTCAGATCAATCCTGTCGATCCGGCCTTCCTTTCCGAAAGCCGGCTGGGCCGCATAGATATCCATGATCGCGATGTCGCCTCCGGATGCCTTCGCAGGACCTTCGGGATCGAGCAGACCGCGCACTGTGAATTTCTTTATGCCCTGGACTGTCTGGACCTGTATCTCCTGGTCTATCTTTATCCCTTCCCGGACGGCCATCTCGCGGGTCAGCAGGATGGAATCCTTTTTTGCAAGGAACAGCAGTGGATCGGGAATGTCGGCGCTTTTGTCCGTAAGGCTGTAATTTCTTATCTGGTGGTCCTGGAGCGAATCCACCCCCAGGATCATGAACGAGCGCTCCTTCCCTCCGGCAAGGTTGGCATTGGTCTCTATTACCGGGAGAGCATATTCGACTCCGGGCACATTCCGGACCTTGTCGAGCATCTGTTCCGGGAACCCGGAATCAGCGCCTGTGACCTGAAGGGCGGCCCGGCCCGTGACGTGGTTGATGGAATCCTCGAAGGATTTAAGCACGCTCCTGTTCACTATGTCTATAGAGACCATGGCTGCAACGCCGAGGCATATGCCGCAGACTGCCATAAACATCCGGGCTTTCTGGAACCTGATATGTTTGAGACTGATGTGACTGAGCAGGTTTATAAAATCCATGATCAATGTTCCCCCAGTCTTATATCTTCAGACAGGGACCCGTCCTTGAGGGTGATGATCCTTGTCCCATACGCCGCGGCCCTCGAATCATGCGTGACCATCACAATTGTCTGGCCCTCTTCGTTCAGGTTCCTCAGGAGCATGAAAATTTCTTCACTCGTATGGGAGTCGAGGTTGCCGGTAGGTTCATCTGCCAGGAGCACTGCCGGGCTGGTAATCAGCGCGCGGGCGATCGCGACCCGCTGCATCTCGCCGCCTGAGAGTTGCTCAGGCCGATGTTCGATGCGTTCTCCCAAACCGACTTGTCCCAGAAGATCAATCGCCTTTGACTTTATCTGGGAAAGTGGAGTGCCTTCGAGCAGCAGCGGCAGGCTCACATTTTCGACCGCAGTAAGTATCGGAAGGAGATTGAAAAACTGGAAGATAAAACCAACCCGCCTCCTGCGGATGAGGGTCAGTTCGTCATCGGAAATGCCGTGGAGCGGTCTGGTGTCTATGAATATCTCGCCAGAGCTCGGCTGGTCCAGCCCGCCCATCAGGTTAAGGAGCGTGCTCTTGCCTGAGCCGCTCGGCCCCATAACGGAAAGGAACTCTCCCTTCCTTATATCAAGAGAGACTTCTTTTAGCGCATGCACCTCCCGCGCCCCCTGCTGATATTTCTTGCTCGCGTTTGTCAGTTTGATCATATTCACCTCGTATTCAACAAATAGTTCAAGCCGTTTAAACTGTTTGAACTGCTTAAACGGTTTGAACGGTTTTTTATTTTTTGATCGCTGCTTTTATCTTCGAGGCGCAAAGTGTCAGCCACTTGATGTCAGCCTCGGCGTGAAACAATCCCGCGTCCATGAGCAGTTCAGCAGTAAGCGAGTCCGCGTCTTTCGGCCCTTTTTTCAACCCCACTTTCTGGTGGGTAAGCCTGTTCATCTGTTTGAGATAAAGCGCCTTCTGTTTTTCTATCAGTTCCAAAATGGGACCGGGGTTGTTTTTGTCCATGAACACGAGCTTAATAAAGAACTCGTCGCGCAGCGCCCGCACCCTGTTGACAGGCGAGGCCAGCCATTCCTGCAGCGCCTCCCGGCCTTTCGGAGTAATACTGTAAATCTTCCTGTCCGGCCGCTTGTCCTGTATCTGACGGTCATATGTGACAAGGTCTTCCTTTTCCAAACGGTCGAGGGTAGAGTAAATCTGGCCGTAGTTCAGGCTCCAGAAGTCTCCAACCTTCTCATCAAAGCTGGTCTTCAGTTCGTACCCGTGCAGGTCTCTTTCCGCAAGAATTCCGAGCATGGCAAATTTTATCGACATATTCCCTCCCGATATATATAAAAGTATATATATACGATGTAATAATTGTCAAGAGAAAATATTGAGTTGGCTTATCCCCGCTTCGTCATTGTCCCTAAATCCGCGATTAGAAAAAAAGAGATGATAAAAAAACCTCGTTAATGTGATAAGTTTAAGGTTGAATAGACGCAAAAACATATCACCAACGAG
>JAKAGF010000150.1 GCA_021825805.1 Nitrospirota bacterium | reverse complement strand
CAGATCAGGGAGACAGGGCTCTCGGCGACTCCGCCGGTATTCACCAACGGGGCGATCAGCAAGATCATACAGGAGTACACCCATGAGGCGGGCATCAGGGGCCTCAATCGGGAGATCGCGTCCATATGCAGGAAGATGGCGCGCGATCGCGTGCAGCATGCGAGCGGCCCGGCAGCTCTTACTGTGGATGAGAACTCGGTGGAGCGATTCCTCGGACCGCGCAGGTTTTATTTCGAGACGCCGGAGAAGCAGGACCACATCGGGATCACCACAGGGCTTGTCTGGACCGAGGTAGGCGGTGAAATCATCTTTGTGGAGGCTGTGACGATGGCAGGCAAACAGGAACTGATCCTGACAGGCTCGCTGGGCGACGTTATGCGGGAGTCCGCACAGGCGGCCTTAAGCTACATCAGGAGCAATGCCGCCCGGCTGGGCGTGGCGGAGGACTTCTTCAGGGACCATGATATCCATATCCATGTGCCGGCAGGCGCCATACCCAAAGACGGGCCGTCCGCGGGGACGACCATAGCGCTCGCCCTTATCTCCCTGTTGACCGGAAGACCGGCGAAGAGACAGGTGGCGGTCAGCGGCGAGTTGACGCTGAGCGGCCGCATCCTTCCGGTGGGAGGGGTCAAGGAAAAGGTCCTTGCGGCCCGGCGCGCCCGGCTCAGGACAGTGATCCTGCCGGCAAAGAACAGGGGCGAGATCGAGGGGATCGACGACAATATCGCCAGGGACATTGACGTTGTCTACGCCGACCGGATAGAGGACATAATAGATGTCGTACTGACAAAGGGGACAGCAGCGGAAGATCGGTAGAGACGCCCCGGCGGGGCGTCTCTACCGCGCGGATGCGGTTACGGTCGCGGCCTTGACGAGGCCCTCATCGTTTTTCCGGGCCTCTGCGACGGCGTGACTCTGTCCTTCTTTTTTGTCTCTTCAGTCTCCTTCATGATGGCCCGGGCCGTGTCGTGTTCACCGGCCTCGGCAAAGGTCACGGCCATCATCATATTCTCGAATCTCTTCATAAGCCTTTTCATGGTCTCCTCCGTATGCATCAGGTTCGCACGATGCAGTTCATGTCCTGACAACCAGCACCGGACAGGGGGCATAACCGATCACCTTTTCGGTCACACTCCCCATCAGCAGGCGCCTCACCCCGGTCCTTCCATGGCTGCCCATGATGATTACGTCCGCCTTGTTTTTGGCTGCAAGCTGGGTGATCGCGTGATGGGCTTCCGCCTCCCGCACGAGGGTATCCACAGCCACCCCCGCAGCGGCTGCCCTTTCTTTCACATCCGATAGATATTCCTTGGCGGTCTCGACAAGCCGTTCCACTGCCTCGGGGGCCTGGGCAAGGAATTCCTCGGTAACGTCGACTACCGAGACCGCCATAAGTCTTCCGCCGTAGGAACGGGCGAGGTCAATAGCCTTCTCCATGGCGGAAGCGCTGTATTTCGAGCCGTCGGTTGCAAAGAGAATGGTATTCCAGCCTATGGATGCGGCCTGTGGAATTACAAGGACGTCCCGCTGGCTGTTGCCGATGACGCGGGCCGTGACGCTTCCTACGAGCGCCCGCTCCATCCGCTCCACACCCTTTCTTCCGTGGCGTCCCATGACGATCAGGTCGAAGTTGCCTTCGTCGGCCCTGTCAACGATAGTCGTGTAGGGAGAACCTTCATCGAGTATTGTCTTTATAAAGGCGTCTTCCTCTGACGCTATCCGGCCTATCTCCGCAAGGATCTTCTTTCCCTCTTCGTGGAGCGCGGCGCTCACCTTCTCCCTGATATTGAGCAGTTGATACTGGTCAAGATATGCGGGGATGGTCGTGATGACGGTAATCCAGCTCTTGTCCAGGCGGCCGATTGCGCACGCCTGCCTGAAGGCGTTCTTGCTCGACTCCGAACCATCCGCTGCCACCAGTATCTTTCTGTATCTGCCCATTGTATTTTCCTCCGGCAAGAAGGAGGCTATGCCTCCTTCTTCACCTTCGCCTTCTTCATGCTCAGGCCGAGACCGTCAAACATGTAGAAGATCGCGTATCCCCACCACATGGTGTAGGCGACATAAAAGACCAGGAGTCCGGACAGCATGCCGGCATGGTCTACCACGCGCTCGCCATCGATCTTGTAGAAGTTGTATGCCGGCTCGATCGCCTTCTTTACCACGTCCGAGACCATCTTTGCCTCTTCAATCTTCTTTTCCTTCTGGAGCTCCTTGGTCACCCTGGTAAGGGTATTATGCCACTGCCGGAACATCTTTTTCTCGTCGTCCACTCCGTACCTGGCCTTGATCCTGTCGCCATGGTTTCTGAACATATCATCAGAATCCTGCAGCGCGGAGGCAAGGACTTTTCCAAGGTCGCCCTCGATCTTCAGCGAGGCGCCGCTGATATCCGCCTTTGCGCCCGCGGTCGTCAATATTTTGGCGATACTCTCAGCCCTCTTTTCAGCGTCTCCCGGCTTGTCTTCCGGTTTGTCGACCTTGATGGTCGCCGCAAATGTCTTTCCCATGAACTTCTCGTTGCTTGTGACAACCTTGGGGATGAAATAGGATGAGCCCTTCGAGAGCCTGTTGAAGCTGTCGTCAGCGAACTGGAGACCGTTCTTGCCCTTGAAGAGGGGCGTGAAGATCGCCAGCAGCACCGCAAGAAATGATATCGCAAATACGATTCCAGCGCTGAAAGTCTTTTTGTTTCGTACAAGCATGTTATGCCTCCTCCTTTACGAGCACAGGGCTGACCTGCTCGTCTTCGCCCCGCAGTTTACCGATGTTGACGACGAATTTGCCGATGACCCAGGCCGCGAATATGCTGACAACGACCCAGAAGATGACATTGCCGGCGCTCTCTATCGTCTTGACAACGTCCGTTGACATGTTGATCACTTCGAGTTCAACGAGCTTTTTGGGCAGCGTGGCGGCCCTGTTGATAAAACCCGCGAGGATCGAGACCGCGTAAAAACCGCGGATATGGATGCCTTTAACGACCTTGGTGGTGAGGGCCCCGACCTGAATGCCGATGAGGGAGCCGAGCAGCATGCCCATGGCGAGCGTATAAAAGACATAGCCGTAAATCGCATACTGTGAAACAGCCGCCAGACCTGCTGTAAAGATGATCTGGAGGATGTCGGTGCCTACCGTGGTCATGGACGATACGCCGAAGACATAAACGAACATCGGGAAGGTAACAAAGCCGCCGCCGACGCCCATGATCGCCGCGAGGAGACCTACGACCACTCCGCCCATGGCGACGATTACGCCGGATATCTTCCTGCCGCCCGGCACGTAGTCCTCATCAAAGGTGATCCGCGGGGGCATCTTGAAACTCTGCACCTTGAGGGAGAGTTCGGTCATGCCCGACGAGCCGCCGTGGGCGTCTCCGGCGTTCCCTGACCTGCTCGACTTTATGAAGTCGATGAGGGCATAGACGCCGAGGAATCCCAGGAGTATGGCGTAGACCAGGCTTATGAACGCCTCGCTCAACAGCGGGTCTTTGTCATACAGGGTCTTGTTGATATATCCGCCGATGAAGGTGCCTCCGGCTGAGCCCACCAGGAAGGCTATGGCCAGTTTTACCGAGACATTGCCCAGCTTCTTGTGCACGGCCGTGCCCATGATCGCCTTGGCGAAGATATGAAAAAGGTCCGTACCCACAGCGAGGATGCCCTTGACGCCCGCAGCCATGAGGGCGGGCGTGATAATGAAGCCCCCTCCCGCGCCTATGCAGCCGGTGATAAGACCGGCGCAAAGGCCGATGGCTATGGACACAAGAAAGATGTTGGTCGAGTAAAATGCCGGCGCGTATGCCGTCTTGCTGCCGATCATGTCGCCGGCCTCCAGAAGCGATATGGCGATGATGGGAAGTATAGACGCAAGTATGATGAGCATCTTCCGGCGATTTTTTAAAATCGACATGGAGACCTCATAATCCCATTTGGCATGCTGTATTGATGCCATTTTCAGAAACTCGAATACACGTCGTCCCGTACTCATGAAAGTGTTCCTCCTTGTAATAAAAAGTTTATGCTAATGAAGGCAAATCGCCTTTTGAAACAACCACCAACGGACATTTGAGTCTTTTCCACGCGTCGGAGAGGCTTTTCTCCCCTGTCCTGCATTCGATGTCGAGCTCAGGGGTGGACCCTACCACGACGAACGATATCTCTTTCTTCCTGGCCGTATAATCGAGGATCGCCTTTTTCATGCAGCCGTCGGTCTTCAGAAGCCGGCAGGCGATCCCGTCACGGCCTGCTGCGCTCATGAATTCGTTCAGGATATGATCACGGGAGCCGGATTTGCTGAGATAGAGGATATCTATGCATGCCCCGATCCGCCTGCTCATGTTGAGGGAATATTTCAGAACATTATCGTCCAGGAAGCGATCCGATACCGCCAGAAGGATCGTGTTTCTGCCCTTGAGAAATTCCCTCGCCTTTTCGTGTTCACCCGCTTCAGCGAAGGAAATGGCGGACATCAGGTCGTCGAACCTGTCCGCGGTCATAGGGTCCCTCCCCGTGAGATGTCGAGGGCATGACGGTATTCTCCGACATCAGTAAATGCAACCGCCGCGAGGAGGTCTTCGATCATGCTCCAATGCCCCTTCATTGCTGCACCTCCTTTAATTTCTTACAAGCCCGATGGGCTCTTCCGGTTCCAGATATCACAATAATCGTGCCATGCGGATAACGGCATGTAACTGTCTGGAATATAAGGAATATGCTGAGCTGTCCGGATAATTGCTGCGAGCGGATATGTTGTATAATGCAACGCGCTTTCTCGCCGTCACGGACAAAGGGCGTGGATAGTGCGTTTCCGGGGGTGTTGCAGGAAATGCTTTCCTATTGCAATCTGCAATAAGAAACATTTAGAATGTGCCATGCCGATATTCGAATCGAGCATTCAGAACAAGGTGAGGTATGGCTACTATATCTGTCTTGTGCTGATCATAGGCATCTCACTCCTTAACTATTTCAATCTCAAGACCATACGGAAAAAGATAGACTTCAGTTTCATCATCTCCCAGTTCTTCGACACGGCGCTGGAGATGCGGCGTTTTGAGAAGAACTTTTTCCTTTACCGCGACAAATATGATTACGACGAGAACCTGCGATACACGGAGATGGCCGAGGATATCCTGAAGAGGAACAGGGGAGCTATCGGGGAGCTGTCGCCGCATACGGACGTATCCGCCATGGAGTCCACTATCGGGGAATACAAGGCCCTCATGCAGCGGTATTACGTCAGGAGCAAGGGCAGGATGACCGACCCCACTGACTTCTACGTCCTTGAAAGCAGGATTCGCGAGAAGGGGAAAAGGCTGGTGAGCGACACTGAGGTGATTTCCATCGCGGAGCGCAAGTATATCCAGTCCCTCATCATCGCATCCAAGAGGTTCCTCCTCTTCGCCGTGGCTGTCCTCGCTATAGTCGGGTGGCTCACCGGCAGGTTTTTCTCATTCATGGTCGTCAGACCGCTGAAACGCCTTGAGGAGAGCATGCAGCGGATCAGCGACGGCAAATTTGACCGGCTGTCTCTTGAGTCAAAGGACCGGGAGATCATTTCCCTCAGCAATGCGTTCAGCCGCATGATAAAGGAACTTGAGCTTCGCCAGGTGAGATTCATTTTGCAGTCCGAGAAACTGGCATGTCTCGGCACGATGGTCTCAGGAGTGGCCCATCAGCTCAACAACCCTCTTTCGAATATCTCCAGCTCCTGCCAGATACTCCATGAGGAGATCGAGGACAAGGACATAGAGTACAAGAAGGAACTTATGCGGCAGATCGAGCGGGAGGTGGACCGGGCGAAGACCATGGTGCATTCCCTCCTTGAGTTTTCGCGCAAAAAGGAGTTCAAGAGCAAACCCATGACCCTCAAGGTGCTGGTGGAGGATACGATCCGTCTTATTCGGGGGGATATTCCCACAAAGGTGGAGATTGTCGTGGATATACCAGAGACGGTCTGGATCATCGCTGACAAGCAAAGGATCGAGCAGGCGATCATCAATATCGTCAAGAACGGCATCGACGCCATACCAGATGAGGGCAGAGTTTTGTTGGAAGCCAGACAGTATCCCGAGGAGAAGATCGTGGTGATGCGGATCGAGGACACGGGAGTGGGCATCGATGAGGACGTGATCAGGAGAATATTTGATCCTTTTTTTACAACAAAGGAGGAAGGGAAGGGGTCCGGTCTCGGCCTGTTTGTGGCGCGGGAGATCATCGAAGAACACGATGGCAGCATAGAGGTCGAAAGCACGGCCGGCAAGGGTACGACCTTTATAATCAAACTGCCGCTGAAGGAGGCCCTCTGTGCGGGACAGGGTGAAGACGCATAAGGACGGCCATACAGGGTTATCCGGCGCGGAGCTGGCGGGCGCGAACAGGAGGAGTTCATAGCGTGGGAAAAAAGGCGAGGGTTCTTATCGTCGACGATGAGCTGATCGGCCTAAGAAATCTCCAGCACGTCATGGAGAAGGAAGGATACGAGGTCCAGGGCACGCAGAGCGGTCAGAATGCCCTCAAACTGATGGAGGAGAAGCGGTTTGAGATCGTCATAACCGACCTCAAGATGGAGAAGGTCGATGGCATGCAGATACTCAAGAAGGCGAAGACCCTCCATCCTGAATGCGAGGTCATCCTGATCACCGGATATGCGACGCTGCAGTCGGCTATCCAGGCGATGAAGAAAGGCGCCTACGATTACGTTGCCAAGCCGTTCAAGCTCGACGAGGTGAGAAAGGTTGTGGCCGAGGCTGCTGAAAAGGTCCGGCTGAAGGACGAAAATGCCCGGCTGAGGGAGCAGATCGAGAACTTCCGCGGCAAGGTGAAGATCATCACCCAGGACGCGGCCATGGAACGGCTTCTCGACACAGCCCG
>JAKAGF010000149.1 GCA_021825805.1 Nitrospirota bacterium | reverse complement strand
CGTCTTTCGCGTATCAACGATCCTCGCCTTTGTCCCCCGCACCGCATCGACATACTGGCCCGTGAGGGTGGCGATGCCGGACAGCCGCTGGAGGATATTGAGGCTTACCCGCTCTCCCGCAAGCAGTGCCCGTGTCTTTCCCGAGACCTCGGCCAGCACGTCGCCTTTGGATATCTTCGCCCCTTCATGAAAGAAGATGCTGAAGGACACGGCGGGGTCGAGGATGCGAAAGACCTCCGCGGCAAAGGGCATGCCGGCGAGGAGGAAGTTACCCTTCGCGATGTAGAGGGCGCGGGCCTCGTTCCCCTCAGGCACAAGGAGCGTGGAGGTTATGTCGCCGTGGCCGATATCCTCTTCAATGGCATTCCTGATTAACGCGACAACGGCCGAAGGAATATCCACTGCCGCCTATTTCCTCCTGAAGACCGACAGGAGCCCCCAGACTCCGCCAACCACCGCGCCGAGCGCGAGAGCCGACTTCCAGTCAAGGAGAGTCGTGATGCTGCCTTCCACGTTCCTGGCGAGCACGACCATCGCCGCGCTCTTTTCGGCCCTGACCGTGCCGGCCGCGATAACGCCGGCAGCGCTCCTGTTGACGGACATCTCGCCACGGGAGAGGGAGAGCTGCGAAAGGGAAAAATTCAGGGCCATGTTCCTGCTGATCGTGACGCCGCTGACGCTCTGGGTAAGGCGCACCTCTTCTCCCCTGAGCAGCACCGCGGCCGACTGGGTGGATTCTATCCTGTCGCCGTCAATGCTGAGCGCGCCGACCTGCTGCATCTCCACATGGCCGCCCTCCACATTCCGGACCGTGCTCTGGCTTATGTTGATGAACTCGCCCTCAATGATCTCTACGTCCTTTTCCTGCAGATCCTTTTCTTCCTTACCCATTGGCTTTTCCCCCTGCCTCCTGGAATTTCCTGATATGCTCCCGTATTCTTTCCTTCTTTTGAAGACACTCGTCGTACTTCTCTTTTTCCTTTGCAACAACGTCCTGCGGCGCCCTCTTGAGAAAGTCTTCGTTACGGAGCTTCCTGTTCAGCTGGGAAATGGTCTGATCGACCTTCTCCTCTTCCCTCATCAGTCTATCAATTTCAAGATCTATGTTCAACAGGCCCTCAAGAGGCACGTAGACCTCAACAGCGGTCCTGACAGCGGCCGAGGCGCCCCTGGGCTTCACAACGTCTCCGCCGACCTCTGCGGCAACGGCCCGCGCCAGCTTCTGCAGGTAGAGAATGTCCTTGCGGAGGATCTCTTCAGCCGCCGGTGTGAGGGTCTTTATGTGCGCCTTCAATTCCAGAGACGGCGGGAGGTTCAGTTCTCCACGTATCGTCCGGACGGCCATCACTGTCTCCATGAGCACGGACATCTCTTCTTCCGACTTCTCGTCGCGCGGGAGGCCCGTAGGGAATGCTGCTGTCACAATGCTCTTTCCCGTCCCCTTTTCCGCCTTTGTGCCTGGGATGCTCTGCCATATCTCTTCCGTGACGTACGGCATGAAGGGATGGAGGAGCCGCAGCGTCTTGTCCAGGACAAAGAGAAGGCATTCCCGGACGCGCTCCCTGCTGTCGGCCTCTCCGTAGAGCACCGGTTTCACCATCTCGATATACCAGTCGCACAGCTCGTGCCAGATGAACTGATAAATGGCGCCGGCCGCGTCATTGAACCGGTAGTCTCCGAGGGATCTGTTCACATCTTCGGATGCAGCGGCGAGCCTCGATAGGATCCAGGCGCTGCCGAGGTCGAGCCCCGTTAGGTCCATCCTCTCCGGCGTCCGCGCATCGCCTGCGTTCATGAGGATGAAGCGGGAGGCGTTCCAGAGCTTGTTGACAAAGTGGCGGTATCCCTCTACCCGCTCCTCGGCAAATTTCACGTCCCTGCCCTGCGCGGCAAAGGCGGCGAGGGTGAACCTGAAGGCATCGGTGCCGTACTTCTCCATCATGATGAGAGGGTCAATGACATTGCCCTTGGACTTGGACATCTTCTGGCCTGAGGCGTCCCTTACCAGGGCGTGAATGTAGACGTCCCGGAAGGGGACCTCTCCCCTGAACTTAAGCCCCATCATGATCATACGGGCGACCCAGAAGAAGATGATGTCAAAACCGGTGACCAGCGCTGAGGTGGGATAATATTTCTCCAGCTCAGGCGTTTGGCCGGGCCAGCCGAGGGTAGAAAACGGCCAGAGGGCCGAGGAGAACCAGGTATCCAGCACGTCTTCGTCCTGCCGCAGGACGCCTTTGCATGCAGCGCACCGGTCAGGTGCCTGCCGCGCGACGATCACCTCGCCGCAGGCATCGCAGTACCAGGCGGGAATGCGGTGGCCCCACCATATCTGGCGCGAGATGCACCAGTCGTTGATATTCTCCATCCATGAAAAATAGGTGTTCTCCCAGGACTTCGGAACAATGCTGATCTTTTCCTCGCGGACGACCCGTATCGCCTCCTCGGCGAGGGGTTTCACCTGCACATACCATTGCAGGGCGGAGAGGGGCTCGATGACCGTCTTGCACCGGTAGCACTGGCTGATGGCGTGGGTGTGCTTCTCCTGCTTTGCGATGAGGTCCAGGTCCCTGAGGTCTTTGAGCGCCTCCTTGCGGCAGTCATACCTGTCCATGCCGGCGTATTTCTCGCCGGCCTCTTTCGTCATCTTCCCATCAGGCCCGATGACGGTGATGAAATCAAGCGGCGGGCTCTGTCTGCGGGCGATCGCCTCGTCGTTGAAGTCGTGGGCAGGCGTGACCTTCACTGCGCCGGTTCCAAAGGCTGGATCGACCGCGCTGTCGGCAACGATGAATATCTTCCTCCCGGTCAGCGGAAGGAGGAGCTTCTTGCCGATGAACCGCTCATACCGTTCGTCTTCAGGGTTCACCGCGACCGCGCTGTCGCCCAGCATTGTTTCAGGCCTTGTCGTGGCTACAACGATATGGCCGGTTCCGTCCTCAAGGGGATACTTGATATAGGTGAGCCTGCCCTCAACCTCCTCGTGCTCCACCTCGATATCCGAAAGCGCGGTATGGCACCGGGGGCACCAGTTGATGAGGCGGTTGTCCCGGTAGATGAGTCCCTGCTCATAGAGGCTGACAAACACCTCTGACACTGCTTCGGAAAGTCCCTGGTCAAGGGTGAAACGCTCCCTGGACCAGTCGCATGACGCGCCGAGCCGCTTCAACTGATGGATGATCCTGCCGCCGTACTCGGCCTTCCACTTCCAGACGCGCTCGATAAAAGCGTCCCTGCCGAGCCAGTGGCGGTCTATCCCTTCGGCGGCGAGCTGCCTCTCCACTACGTTCTGCGTGGCGATGCCGGCGTGGTCCATGCCGGGCACCCAGAGGACATTGTATCCGAGCATCCGCTTCCAGCGGATCAGAACGTCCTGGAGCGTGGTGTTCAGCGCATGCCCCATGTGAAGAGAGCCGGTTACATTGGGGGGAGGAATGACAATGGAATATGCCTCGCCGCCGGAACCAGGGTCAGCAACAAAATAATTCCCGGAGCTCCAGTAGTCGTACCACTTTTCTTCTACGCCCTGCGGGCTGTATCCTTTAGCTATCTCTGCCATGACAAAGAAAGACGGGGAATCGGTCTGCCCTCTTCCCCGCCCGCTCGTTCATCCTATCGGTATCTTAAAACTCTGTCCTGATCTTCTCTATCTCTTTGGTGATTATCGTTGAGGCCAGATCAGGGACCGTCTCCCAGATCACCTTTTCGACTTCCTTGGAAAGGGAGGTAAAGGCCCCCTTCAGCATCTCTTTGACCACCTTTTCGACTAATTCAGGGGCAACCTCCCATAGGACCTTGTCTATCGAGTCCTTCATGGCAGGGGCAAGGGAGGCAAGGACAACGTCCTTTATGTCCACCCCGGCAAGAAAGGCCGAGACCTTTTCGTCAACAGTTTTTTTGAATATAGCCTCCAGCTCATCCTTGCCGGGCAGGACGATCTCCTGCGCGGCATATTCCCGGACAGGCTGAGGCGGCACAATCCCCTTCGCCGGTTCGCGGACAGGCTCGATCTTCGCGGGCTCAGGCAGGACAAATGCCTCGGGTTCGGCGAACGGTTCGACGACAGGCGCAGCCTCCTCCTCGGCAAGTTCGAATACCTCGATGCCTGTTGCCTCTTCCTCTGCAACCTCGGCGGCAACCTCTCCGGGACCGGAGGTGATGTCCTCCATGGCCCAGAGGTCTTCTTCAGCGGATGCAACCTCAACTCCCTCGCCCGGGACCGCCTCCGCCTCTTCCGCAAGCTCAATAGCCTCGTCGCCCGCATCTTCCACTGCCACCGCCGCCTCAGTCGCTGAAGACGCCATGGTCAGGGCGGCGTTTATCTTGCTGATGAGTTCCTGGGATTCAAAGGGCTTGACTACCGAGTCGTCGGCCCCGACCTGCCTGGCCAGGTCCTCGTCAATAGGCTCAAACGCCCCTGCAAGGAGGATGACCGGGACCATAGCCGTATCGGGGTTCTGCTTGATCTTTTCGCACAGCTGGTAGCCATTGACCTTCGGCATATCTATGTCTGCAAGGATGATGTCCGGCCGGAAAGCCGCCGCCGCCTTGAGGGCGTCATCGCCATTGCTCACGGACTTGATCTCAAAGTCCTCTTCAGCAAGAACCAGTTCCACGACCTTCTGAATCGTGATGCTGTCATCTGCAAGCAACAGTCTGTGAGCCATCCTCCACCTCTTTAACGTATTTGGGAAATTGTACTGTTACGTGCCGAAAAAATCAAGACTATTCTATAGTTTCAGGCTGTCTC
Organism: Nitrospirota bacterium; assembly: GCA_021825805.1. Lineage (GTDB taxonomy): Bacteria > Nitrospirota > Thermodesulfovibrionia > Thermodesulfovibrionales > UBA6898 > JAKAGF01. Next base: position 2,140 of record JAKAGF010000149.1, on the reverse strand, counting down.
GGCTGAACGACCGTTCAGCAGGAAGAGACCCCTCAGCCGCCGCCGCTGAACCCTCCGGATGACGGAGAAAATCCGCCATCAGAGCTGGAGCAGCAGAACGACGATATGAGTTTCCTTACCTGCCCTGATGAACACTTGGGGCAGGAAGCGTCTTTTTCGGATGCGGACATCTTCTGCATGAGGGCAAACCGCTCGTTGCACGACAGGCATATATACTCGTAAATGGGCATGGTCACTCCTTCTTCAAAACAGTTTCAGGAATCCATAACTATTTTATCTCTGCAAGCGGATGCCTGTCAATGAAAACAGCGCAGCGCATCCGCCGTATTCAGCGACCGGCTTGCGCCGAGGTTTACAAACCGGACGCTGCTGCTATAATGGGTCTATGAAAGAGGCCATGGTCTATGAAAAACTCGAAGGCTCGGACGTCCGTTGTCGCCTCTGCGGCCATAACTGCGCTATCCGCGACGGCCAGAGGGGTATCTGCGCTGTCCGCGAGAACCAGGGGGGCGCCCTCTACAGCCTTGTCTACGGCAAAGTGATCTCAATGAACATCGATCCGATCGAAAAAAAACCCCTCTTCCACGTTCTTCCCGGCTCCACGTCTCTCTCCATCGCAACGGTCGGCTGCAACTTCCGGTGCAAACACTGCCAGAACTATGAGATATCCCAGTATCCCAGGGAGCGGAAGTTTTCGATACCCGGCAAGGACACCGCGCCGGAAGCCATCGTGGAGGCTGCGCTGCAGAATCGCTGCGACAGTATTTCCTATACCTATACGGAGCCGACCATCTTTTTTGAATACGCCTATGACTGCTCCCGTCTCGCCGGGGCAAAGGGCCTGAAGAACATATTCGTCAGCAACGGCTACACCGGCCCCGAGGCGGTCCGGCTCATAGCCCCGAACCTCACCGCCAACAACATAGACCTCAAGGGCAGCGACGCGTTCTACCGGGAGATCTGCGGCGCAAGACTCAATCCGGTGAAGGAGACGATCAGACTGATGAAGGAGAACGGCGTATGGGTGGAGGTTACCACTCTCATTATTCCGGAATTGAACGACTCTGAAAAGGACCTTTCCGATATCGCTGGGTTCATCGCATCTGTGGACCGGGCCATACCATGGCATGTCAGCCAGTTCCGCCCCGCCTATTTGCTCACGGACAAACCGGTGACCCCTGTGGCCACCCTGCGGAAGGCGACGGAGATTGGTCGGAAGGCGGGACTAAAATACGTTTATGAGGGCAACGTCCCCGGGGAGGGCGGCGAGAACACTCTCTGCCCGGCGTGCGGGGAGGTCCTGATCAAAAGGTTCGGTTACCGGATACTGGAGAACAGACTGGCTGACGGCCGCTGCCCGAAATGCTCGACAGCGGTCGAAGGCGTATGGGGATAAAAAGCAGCCGGCTGCCGCGGCCCAAGGCCTTACAGTAACACGAGGTTATCCCGGTGGATCGCCTCGTCTGAGTATTTGTAGCCGAGGATATTCTCGATCTCCGAGGTCTTTTTCCCTCTGATCTTTTTCAGGTCAGAAGATGCGTAGTTGGTGATGCCCTTGGCGATGCGCCGGCCCTTCTGGTCCGTGCAATAGACCGCGTCGCCCACTTCGAACTCGCCCTCAACCGACACGACGCCAGTCGGAAGGAGGCTCCTGCCCATGCCGGTGATCGCCCTGACCGCGCCGTCGTCAAGGACCACGACGCCGCGGGCCCTGCTGCTGTAAGCGATCCATCCCTTGCGGTGCGAAATCCTTCCGCGGGCAGCGCTGAAGACCGTTCCATGTGGTTTTCCGCTGACCAGTCCGCTCAGAAGGCCCTTCTTCCTGCCGTTGATGATGTGCACGGGAATACCGTGCGCAACCGCCCGTTTGGCTGCGAGGACCTTTGAATACATGCCGCCGGTGCCGACAACGCTCCCGGCCCCGCCTGCCAGTTTTTCTATCTCAGGCGTGATATCTTCAACGCAGGGAAGCAGAGGCGCATCCGGGTCTATCCTCGGGTCAGTGCAGTAGAGCCCGTCAACGTCGGATAGGATGATGAGCCGCTCCGCCTCCACCAGAACAGCCACCAGCGCCGCGAGGCTGTCATTGTCGCCGAACTTTATCTCATCCGTGGCGACTGTATCGTTTTCATTGATGACC
>JAKAGF010000148.1 GCA_021825805.1 Nitrospirota bacterium | reverse complement strand
ATGTGAATGCAGATCTTCAGACATCTCAATGTCCGCGATGGTGCGGGAGAGTTTCAATACGCGGGTGTAGGCCCGGGCGGACAGGCCGAGCTTCTGCATGGCATTCTCAAGAAGGGTCTGCGCGTCCGGCCTGAGTCCGCAGTATTTCTTGATATGCCTGGTCTTCATCTGTCCGTTGCAGTATATCCTCTCCCCCTTGAACCTCCTGAGCTGCAGTTCCCTCGCCGCAATCACCCGCTCCCGTATCTTCTCCGAATGCTCCCCCACGTAATCAGTGGACAGCTCCTTGTAAGGAACAGCCGGAACCTCGATATGGATGTCGATCCTGTCGAGGAGTGGGCCGGATACCCTCCGGCGGTAACGGTATATCTGCCCCGGCGTGCAGGTGCACTGGTGGCGGGGATCGGAAAGATAACCGCAGGGACAGGGGTTCATGGCGCTGACGAGCATGAAAGAGGCTGGATACGTGATCGATGCCACGGCTCGTGACACGGTCACTTCGCCGTTTTCGATGGGTTGCCTCAGGACTTCAAGGACATTCCGCTTGAATTCAGGGATCTCATCGAGAAACAGGACGCCGTTATGGGCCAGGCTCACCTCGCCGGGCCTTGGGATCTGGCCGCCGCCGATCAGCGCGACATCCGAAATCGTATGATGAGGCGCTCGAAAAGGGCGGGTAGCAAGAAGCGGCTGTCCCTCCCGTAAGAGCCCCGCAATGCTGTGTATGCGCGTTGTCTCAAGCGCCTCGTCAAAGGTCATGCCCGGCAAAACCGTTGCCAGGCGCTTTGAAAGCATTGTTTTCCCTGAGCCAGGGGGACCGACCATCAGAACGTTATGCCCGCCTGCGGCAGCCACTTCCAGCGCCCTTTTGGCATGCTCCTGTCCCTTCACCTCCGAGAAATCGTCCTCGTAGAGCGAGTGCGTCCGCATCGTCTCATCGATATCCGTGGTAAAGGGCGGCAATGAGCGCTCGCCCCGCAGCAGGTCCATCACCTCTGGCAGGCTCCTGATCCCGTAGACGCTCACCCCGCTTACCACCGACGCCTCGGGCGCGTTTTCAACAGGCAGGACAATGCCCCTCAATCCGGCGTCCCTGACGGCAAGGGCCATCGAAAGCGCGCCGCGCACCGGTTTCACCCTGCCGTCCAGAGACAATTCTCCGGTGAACAGGAAGCCGGCTATCGCGTCCTGTTCGATGAGTCCTTCAGAGGCGATAATGCCGACGGCGATGGGAAGATCAAAGGCAGAGCCTTCTTTCTTGAGGTCAGCAGGGGCGAGGTTTACGGTAATCTGTTTAAGGGGAAAATTGAAACCAATGTTCTTCAGAGCGGCCCGAACCCTGTCCCTGCTCTCCTTGACCGCAGCATCGGGAAGGCCGACCATCGAGAAATGGGGAAGGCCGCGAGAGGAGATATCCACCTCCACCTCTACCCTGTGGGCATCAATCCCCAGGACGCTTGCGCTCAATACCTTCGAAAGCATCTGTCCCCCTTTTGTTTCGCGCCAGTAATCAGGGAAATATCCGGCAATGGATGGGCAGCATCGGAAATCCCCGTCATAGCATAGCATTAAACGCGCTTCTCGCGCAAGGGTAATTGACAGGGCGTCATATTGCAAAAAGGACCGCGCGCGTTTTATTATTAGCAATCCATAAATAGATTTACGGAGGAAGGACGCCTTATGAGAAAGTCCGTTCTTGCTGTCTTTGTCGTGCTGCTCCTTTTTTCATGCGGTAAGAAGGAGGTCAAACAGGTCTCTCTTGACTCGAAGATATCCGTCGAGGCCTTTGACCTCGTTGAAAAAATACGAGACGCCTTTATCAAGAAAAACCTCGTCGTTATTCAGCAGAACTCCACTGAGGCGGGATACCGTGACATCATGGCGAACAAGAAGCCCTACGATTCCGTTGAACTGACCTTCACGCCGAGATGGGTTGAGATCGAAAAAGAACAGACCACCCTGAATGTGACCTGGAAGAGCAAATGGACGGTATCCGGCAAGACGGTCGCTGACAGGGGGATGGCGGTCATGGTGCTCGAAGGCAGGCCGCTGAAGGTCTCGAAGATCCTCCGGAGCAGCCCTTTCATCTATCCTGAACAGTAACCCTTCAGTTCAGCAGCATACAAAGCGGCGATGCCGCGCGGAGGCAATCCGGCATTCCTACTTGCAGGAACTGCAGGAGCCCTTGCTGCAGGCGGCGCAGCCGCTGGACGAACCTGCAAAGGGCTTTTCCACCCCGCTCATGCCGAAAACGGACAACTTCTTCTTCACATCCTTTGATGAACATTTGGGGCAGTCCACCGCTTTATTCCCAAAGACCAGCTTCTCGAACTCTTCATTGCAGGCATTGCAGATATATTCGTAAATAGGCATCCTACGGGTACCGTCCTCGTCTTACTTTTTTCTTCGAGTCCCCTTTTGCGGGACCTTCTCCCAATCCTTGAGGAACTTCTCGATGCCGGCGTCCGTCAAAGGATGCCTGATCAACTGCCGGATGACGGCATAGGGGATGGTGGCGATGTGAGCGCCTATCTTCGCCGCATCAACAACATGGAGGGGATTTCTGATGCTTGCCACGATCACCTCGGTAGCGAACATATAATTCTCATAGATATCGATAATGTCCGCAACAAGGTCCATGCCCCGATGGCTGATGTCGTCGAGCCTGCCGACGAACGGGCTTACAAAACTCGCGCCTGCCTTTGCCGCAAGCAGGGCCTGGGTGGCGGAAAAGACCAGGGTCACATTGGTTTTAATGCCCTTTGCGGAGAGCCTCTTCACCGCCTTGAGACCTTCTTCGATCATGGGGATCTTGATGACAATGTTCTTGTGAATGCCTGCCAGGGCTCCGGCCTCCCTCACCATCTCATCAGCCGTGAGTCCGACCACCTCCGCGCTTACGGGACCGTTCACGATACTGCAGATGGATTTGAGAAGCTCTACAGGGTCCTTGCCTTCCATAGCCATGAGGGACGGGTTTGTGGTCACGCCGTCTATGACGCCGATCTCCCAGGCCTTCCTGATCTCTTCGACATTGGCGGTATCAATGAAAAATTTCATACTCTCCTCTTGCGCGATGGGATTTATTATTATAGCGGAAATCCCGCGGCTTTTGCTGGGACCGGCAGTCATCCCCGTTTGACGGTGGTGACGAAAAAAACGATCTTGCCTTATACTGTACTGTAATGACAGAGTGTTGGGATATGAGCGGCGTTACTATTATAGTGAGGAACGGTATAGGTGCCCCACAGACTCCCTGATCTTAAAGACCTGTCCATCCTTGTCATGGACGCCAACGACTCAGCAGCCGGTTCGACGGGCCAGGGGCTTGAGGCCCTCGGCGCCAGCGTTTTCAGCGCGCATACGGTTGAGGAGGCAGCGCGCATTCTCGACGACGAGCATATTCAGGTGATCATCTCGTCGCTCGATCTGGCGGACGAGCATACGATTGCGATGATAAGCGAATACAAAAAGTCTTCCCCCGGCACGCTTTACTATCTCCTGACAGAGCGCGATTATGATACGATCGAGATAGCGGACGAATCCGCGCGGCTCGTTATCGATGACTATATAAAGAAGCCTTTTGACGCGGCCCGGTTCGGACGGATGGTACAGACGAGCCTCGGGAAACCGAGCACTGGAAGCACGTCCCTTGCCGTGGTGGAACCGCTTATATCCAGGGTCAAGCCCTATTTTCTCTTCCGGTCGACAGCAATGCGGATGGCCCTCAGGAACCTCCCTGAGATAGCCGCCTCCGGACAGACCGTCTTCATATCAGGGGAAACCGGCACAGGCAAGGAGATCGTTGCCAGGGCTATCCATATGTTAAGCCCCCGGTCCGGCGGCCCGTTTGTCCCGATAAATTGCGGCGCTATTCCGGAGACACTCATCGAAGGAGAGCTCTTCGGTCATGAAAAGGGGGCCTTTACCGGCGCCCATAGGAGCAGAAAGGGCAAGTTCGAGACAGCTGACAACGGCACGCTCTTCCTTGATGAGATCGCTGATATGCCTGTAGAACTCCAGGGCAGGCTTCTCCGCGTGCTGGAGGAGGGCAAGGTCTACCGCGTGGGGAGCGAACGTCCAGTCCCTATCGATGTCCGCGTGATCGCGGCGACAAGGATGGACCTTGCAAAGGCGGTGGCTGACGGTCTCTTTCGTGAAGACCTGTACTACCGGCTGAATGTGCTTCGCATTCACCTGCCGCCTCTCCGCGAACGGGCCGAAGACATACCGCTTCTCGCCAGTCACTTTCTCGGACGGGCGCTTTCGGAGATGGGCAGAACTCCCCCCTTTCCCGTGCTCTCATCGGAAACCATGTATCTCCTTGAGCGCCATCCCTGGAAGGGTAATGTCCGTGAACTCCGGAATATCATGACCCGCGTTGCCACGCTTCTTCCGCCTGACACAAAAAGGGTCTTCCCAGTTCATATCGTCCCCTATCTGGATGATCCGGTCGGCAGTGTTGGTTCAACATCTCAGAGACAGACTCTCGCGGGCGTTCTCATCCCTTTTGGCGCCAGACTTTCCCAGGCCGAAGACATGCTGATCTCCGAGACCCTGAGGCTCGTTAACGGCAACCGCTCCAAGGCAGCCAGGATGCTCGGCATAAGCATCCGCACCCTCCGCAGGAAGCTCAACAAAGCATAATATCAGTAGGACATTATAGCCTATGGGACATAATGTCCTACTGATTGCCGGTCATATTGACCTACCAGAACCTCACTATACAGGGCGTCACCATTTTATCCTATTGATTTTAAGTTGTTTTTTTATCTGGCATGCAGGTTGCGATATTAGATACAAGAGAGCTTTTGCGAATCTATTTTAAAGGAGGTAAAAGATATGTTTTGGACAGATATTGAGGAAGTAGGAAGGATGTTTGAGCCGTTGAGGGAGTTGGAAAGGATGAGCAGGTCTCTGGCTATGCTGTCAACGCCGATGGGAGTGGAGTTTCCCCCTGTCAACATCTCGGAGAACGCTGAAGGAGCGGTAATCACAGCTGAGCTTCCGGGGGTTTGGCCTTCGGATGTCGAAATCTCGGTAAAGGGCAACACCCTGACGCTGAAAGGCAGCCGGAAGGCGGATGAACTCAAGGACGGAGAGTTCTATCAGAGGCGGGAACGCTGGAACGGCGAATTCAACAAGACCCTTGAGCTTCCCTTTGAGATCAACGCAGACAAGGTAGCAGCCAGATATTCACGGGGGGTATTGACCGTAGCAGCGCCCCGGGCCGAGTCTGAGAAGCCGAGGAAGATAACCATTTCTTCTGAATAGGAGGTGAACATGATGACAGAGGCACACAGAGAAGCTGCGGCGAGAAGAATTTGCACTCCTGCCGTGGATATCATCAGGCGTAAGGATGATCTTGAACTCGTGGCTGATATGCCCGGTGTTGATGACAAGACGCTCGACGTGATGGTCGAGAAAAACACGCTGACCATCTCCGGCAAGGCTTTGCCGGAGTCAGAAGAGAACCTCACGCTGAAGTCATCTGAATACGGGATAGGCGATTACAAGCGGGTATTTACGATATCCGAGGAGATCGACCGTGACCGTATCCAGGCGTCGGTCAAAAATGGGGTTCTAAGGATAACGCTGCCAAAGGCCGAGGCGGTAAAGTCGCGGAAGATAGCGGTTGCGGCAGCGGATTAAAAAACGTAACGCAGTCTGTGAAGGGAGGTGTAATTATGGCGGTAAGAAACCTGGTGCCATGGTCACTGGGAAAGAAGAGCCTGCCGGTACGGCATGAGGAAAACCCGTTAGTGGTGCTTCAGAAGGAGATGGACAATCTCTTTGACACCTTCTCTCGGGAATTCTTCGAAATGGAGCCCTTCGAGAGCCGCCTGACCTCCTTTAGTCCCCGGATCGATGTATCCGAGACTGACAAGGAGATCATGGTGACGGTCGAGGTCCCCGGCATGGACGAGAAGGACATCGACATCTCGGTAAGCAGGGAGGCCCTGACGCTCAAAGGCGAAAAGAAGGAAGAAAAGGAGGACAAGGGACGCACCTATTACAGAATGGAGCGGTCCTATGGTTCGTTCTCCCGGACGATCCCGCTTCCTGCTGAAGCTGACATCGACAAGGTCGAGGCCGGCTACAAAAAGGGCATCCTGAAGGTCTCCGTACCCAAGACTGAAAAGGCCCTGAGGGAGACGAAGAAGATCTCCGTCAAGACGGAATAAGGACCTTTTCCCCAAAACAGCCGGCATGGCAGTCAAGGCTGTGCCGGCCTTTTTTTCACTGGTCATCAGCATCGTCACAATGTATGGGTTCCATTCGGATTTTCACCTGGTCTGCTATGGGACAGACGCGCGTACCCCAGAGGTGAGAATCATGCCTCTTGAGCATCGGCCTCGCTTGGCAGGTCAATCGTTCAACGCTGCCGTTTGAACACTAATCCATTAGCCGCCGCTATTGGTGCCAATAATAAAGTAGGCTTCGTCGCCGGGAAAGTCCATGATTACGATGCCCATCTTCCCGCTGCTGGCCGGAAAGGTCTTTAACCGCCAGTTGATCTGCTGAGCAAAATCCAAAGGCGTGTGCCAGTGAACTATGGGGGTTGACATGGTCGCACTCGTCCAGGTCATGTACAGATGGTTAGGCGATCCGTCGCTTTTGGCCCTCCATATGTTGTCCCGGATTGCATTCCACTTGACTTCGAATGCGTTGGTCCAGGCATCGACGTCGGGTGTCCATAGGCTTTCAACGTAGACGGTCTGATCCGGATTGGTGCTGAATTGCTTAGAAGAATACGCACTGTTCCCGCCATCAGTCCTTATATTCATTCCGATCTCAGCAGTACCAGGATCCAAATCAAAGCTTCGCATCAGGACTATTTTCCCCCTTACCTGTCCCAGCGCGGGAATGGTTGTGCCCAGGTACCAGAGCTCCCG
>JAKAGF010000008.1 GCA_021825805.1 Nitrospirota bacterium | reverse complement strand
CGTCCGCAAGGACGGCACAAAGGTATGGATCGCCTGGACGAACAAGGCTATCCTGAATGACAGGGGGGAGATAACCGAGATACTCTGCGTCGGCAATGACATCACCGACCTGAAGCACAGCGAGCGGCTGCTCAAGCAGTGCCGCAGCAACCTCGAGAAGCAGGTAAAAGTTCGCACCTCCCAGTTGACGCGGACGAACGAGGAGCTCCACCAGGAGATTGAAGAACGGCGGTGGGTTGAAGAGGTATTGCGGAAATCCGAGCAGAAATACCGTCTTGTTGTCGAAAACGCCAATGAGGCGATAGCCATTATCCAGGACGGGTTCATCAAATATATAAACCCCAAGGGGTCGAAGATCACGGGGTTTACGAAAGAGGATCTGACGTCGCTGCCCTTCACGGACCTGTTCCATCCCGATGAGAGGGACATGCTCAGGGAGCGGTTCCTGAAGCGACTCAAAGGCGACAGCGTCCCCAGCCTCTACGCAGCGAGGATCATCGACAGGGAAGGGAACATAAAGTGGCTCGAGATCAACTCGGTCCTGATCACCCTCATGGGCAGGCCTGCCACGCTTTCCTTCTTCAGTAATATCACTGAACGGAAAAAGGCTGAAGAGAGCGTGCGGGTCTATCAGGAGCAGCTGCGCTCCCTGGCATCGGAGTTGTCCCTTGCCGAGGAAAAGGAGCGGCGCCGCATCGCCACGGACCTCCACGACCACATCGGCCAGACGCTTGCCATCGCCAAGCTGAAGCTCGGCGCGCTGCGCGACCAACTGGCCTCCTGCGGCTGTGACGACCGGCTCTCGGAGGTCCGGTCCCTGCTCGAACAATCGATCAAGTATACCAAGTCCCTGACCTTCGAACTGAGCCCGCCGATCCTCTACGAACTCGGCTTTGAGGCCACCATCGAATGGCTCGGCGAACAGGTGCAAAAACAGCACAACATCACCTTTGCCTTCGACTCTGATGAACATTCCACCCCGCTTGACCGCAATACCAGCATCCTTCTTTTCCAGGCGGTGCGCGAACTGTTTATGAATGTTGTGAAGCATTCTGGGGCCCGGCACATGGTTGCTTCGATACGGCGGGAACAGGACAATATCCAGGTAGTGGTGGGGGATGACGGGATCGGCTTTGATCCTGAGCGCATCGAGAAAAACACCTTCGGGTTTTTCAGCATCCGCGAGCGGTTGAACAATTTCGGCGGAGACTTTGAGATCTGGTCAAGACCAGGCCATGGAACGAAGGTCATGCTGACCGCCCCGATCTCCGGCAGCGGCGCTGTTGAGGCGCGGTCATGATGAAGGTGCTCCTTGCGGACGACCACAAGATCGTGCGCGACGGCCTCCGCACGCTGCTGGCGCATAACGCCGACGTTCAGGTCGTGGGCGAGGCCGAAAACGGCAGAACGACCGTGCAGCTGGCGCAGAAGCTGACGCCTGACATCATCATCATGGATGTGGCGATGCCGGACCTCAACGGCATCGAGGCGACCCGGCAAATCCTCGTGGAGCTGCCGGGGGTGAAGGTCATCGCGGTATCGATGCACTCAGACCGGCGGTTTGTCTCGGAGATGCTGAAGGCCGGGGCCTCGGCGTATCTCTCGAAGGACTATGCCTTCGACGAGCTGGAGGTTGCCATCCGCGCCGTGACCGCGGGCAAGATATATCTGAGTCCTGATATCTCCGGGGTGGTGGTGGAGAACTATGTCCGCCAGACGCCGAAGACCGAATCCTCGGCCTTTTCGCTCCTTTCGGACAGAGAGCGTGAGGTGCTGCAGCTGCTGGCCGAAGGCAAAACGGCCAAGGAGATCGCGGAGCACATCCACGTGAGCATCAAGACCGTCGAGACCCACCGGATGAATATCATGACCAAGCTCGATATCCACCGCCTCGCGGAGCTGACCAAATACGCCATCCGCGAAGGCCTCACTCCGCTCTGATAAAGGATCGTTTGGCGTCCATGGACCTGTGATTACTTGCTTGCCGCGTCTCCGAAGGGCTGCTCCTTCTCATCGCCGGCATGATATTCGGCTACGGTTGTCCCTTTATCGGTCTCGCGAAGAGGAGTGTCCTCATGCGGATACTGCTTTTCCTCTTCCATGTCGCTGTTATCGTGTTGAGTGACCGCCTCCTGTTTCACATTTTCATTTATCTTCCCGTGATGTCCACCCGAACCTCCATGATGCCCGCCAAAACCCAACATGCCGACAATAAGGACCACTGCCATTACCCCTATCATAACTGCTGCCATACCGCACCTCTCAGTGTCTTCATTGGAATCTCCTTTTCGTCAAGACCTTAATCTTTCAGAGAGCCTCTTGTGCCCTGTTTCCACCCATAAGACGAGACACGAACGAAAAGGTTACCGATAGTCACGCTGCTTCAAAAAAATCCCTGAAACGCTCCGGCTGAAATTCCAGCTTTAGGTCTGCCTGATCCCGCGACTTTAGGCTGCTTTATAAACCCGGGAAAATCAGGTCTTTCCCGGAAAAAAATCAGGTTCTCCCCTATGGTATCGCCGCGAAAGCGGCATTCATACTAAATCATGGAAGCGATTATCCGGGTCAGTGGTCCATGCAGAGCATCAGGGGCCGCGGCATCCCAAAGATTAAAAGAGGAAAGGTGACTATACGAATGACGCCAAAGGAAAGGGTATTACAGTTTCTGCAGGGTGAGAAGGTGGACCGTCCGCCGATATTCAGCGGGATGGGGAATGTGATCAAGCCGGTCCTGGACAGGTTCGGCATCGTCTTTTCGAAGGTCCACAGGGACCCTGAGCTCATGGCGCGGGCAGCCGCCGGCATGTACCGCGAGTTCGGGTTCGAGTGCGCCGTCGTCCCCTTTGACCTCGGGGTCGAGGCCGAAGCCCTCGGGGCGAAGATGAGTTTTTACGATGACGTGGAGGGACTTCTCTATCCCACCATCAAGGAAAAGTCGGTCAAGTCCGCCGAAGACGTCAGGATGCCTGCTGATCTGAAGAACTCGGGAAGGGTCCCGGTTGTCACGGGCGCGATAAAGGCCCTGCGGAGGGAGCTGGGAGACGAGGTGGCGATCGGCACTTACGTTCTCGGGCCGTTCACCCTTGCGGGACAGGTGAAGGAGCTTGACGAGCTTTTTGAGGAGTCGTTCCTGGAGCCCGAGAAGACGAACCTGCTCCTGGAGAGGCTCTCTGACGTTATCATCGCCCTGTCGCGGATATACCGGGAGGCAGGGGCGGATTACGTCACCCTCAGGGAGATGGGCGGGACATCCGATGTCATGAGCCCCAAGAGCTTCAAGAGCCTTATCAAGCCTCACCTCGTCAGGATTCTCGCGGAGATGCCGCGGCCGAGCATACTGCATATATGCGGCGATACCAACTCGATCATCGCGGACATGGCGGAATGCGGCGCCGACGCCCTCAGCGTTGACCAGAAGAACTGCATGTCGGAGACGCGCCAGAAGCTCGGTCCGGACACCCTCATCCTCGGCAATTTCGATCCGATCAAGGTGCTCCACAAGGGAGAGGCAAAGGACGTCGGGCCGGCTGTGATCGCTTCCCTGAGGGGCGGGGCGAGCGCCGTATGGCCGGGCTGCGATCTCTGGCCTGAGGTGCCCCGGGAAAATATGGAGGCCCTCATGTCTGCCCTCAAGGAAGCATGACGGACTGACGGGGCGGAGACATGAAGCTCATACAGATCGCGGGTTATCTGGGCTCAGGGAAGACGACTCTCATTATAGCCCTGGTGAAGGCGTTGGCAGAGAGCGGCGCGAAGATAGCCGTCATGGTCAACGACGTAGGCGAGATACCGGTGGACGGCAGGGTGATGCAGGAGTACGGCCTGACGGTCAAGGATATCGGAGGCGGCTGCATCTGCTGCCAGGTTGCGGGCAGCATGATGAAGACCCTTGAAATCCTCTCCCGGGAACAGCGGCCTGACCTCGTCATTATCGAGCCGACAGGGATCGCTGTCCCTGAATCGATCAGAAAGACAGCTCTGCTTACAGCGGCCAGGACTCATATCAGCATCGGGCCGACCATCGTGCTCTTCGACACGACCAGGGCTGAAAAACTGCTCACCTATGAAACGCTGCAACGGCTTGTTGCCACCCAGTTGTCGGATGCGGACATCATCGCCCTGAGCAAAGTGGACGCGGCGCCGGAAGAAACAATAACACAGGCGGCCGCGGCTGTTCGCGGGATGAACCCTTCAGCAGAGGTGCTCAGGCTGTCCGTAAGGACGGGCGAGGGCATTTCGGACCTCTCTCGCGCTGTCCTCGAAATGAGCATCCCGGCATGAAGATCATCGGGCAGCCGGATATATCCAACCCGGCGCATGAGGGCATAAACAGCTATGCGGTTTCCTGTTCGCTTTCGCGAAAGGCCCCGATGCCCGCTGAGGACCTGAGGCGGTTTGCGCACAAGCTGATGAAGACCCTTTCCGCTGCCTGCCGCGCGAAAGGGGCGAAGGACATCGGCCATATCAAGGCCTACATCGAACATGCCGGAGGATTTCTCACCGTTGACATTGTGGGCGACCCGGCTGCTGCTGTTGTGGTGGAGGGGAGGGACGGGGACCTGGCCGGGCATTTCCGCCTTGTGCTTAACGCTGTTGCCTTCGGCATCAGCAAATCCGATCTGAAGGCAGCTACTGATGAGGCATTGGCAGACGTTATATCAGCCTTTGCTCTGGTCAGGGTTGTCGTGGAAGCAAAGACTGAAGAAACGCTCAACGCGAATAAAGGAGGACCATGAAAGAGTCGCTGCAGCAAAAGGCAGTGGAAACGGAGATGCAGGAATACCGCATAAGCGGAGAACCCTTCTACCTGCCGATACAGGATGAAGTGGAGCTTTTCAAGATCGCCTATGAGGACAAGCTGCCGCTGATGCTGAAGGGCCCTACCGGATGCGGCAAGACAAGGTTCCTCGGCTTCATGGCATACAAGATGAACCTGCCGCTGATCACCATCGCCTGCCATGAGGACCTTACGGCGAGCGATCTTGTAGGCAGGTACCTCCTCGACGGCGGCAGCACACGCTGGCAGGACGGACCCCTCAGCCTGGCGGTGCGCCACGGCGGCATCTGCTATCTCGATGAGATCGTGGAGGCCCGCAAGGACACCACCGTTGTCATCCATCCCCTCACCGACGACAGAAGGATCCTCCCTCTTGAGAAACGCGGCCAGATACTGGAGGCGGCCGATACATTCATGCTCGCCGTCTCCTACAACCCCGGCTATCAGACCGTGCTCAAAGACCTCAAACAGAGCACGAAACAGCGGTTTATCACGATTGAATTCGACTATCCTCCGGCGAGCCTTGAGGAGGAGATCGTTGTCCATGAAAGCGGCATTGACCGCCGCACGGCATCTGACCTGAGGAAGATCGCCGAGAAGATCCGCAGCCTGAAGGACCGCGGCCTCGACGAAGGGGTGAGCACCCGGCTGCTCATCTATGCCGGTGTGCTGATCAAGCGGGGCGTGAGCCCCCGCAGGGCCTGCACGGTGGCGCTTATCAAACCCATCACCGACGATATCGAGATCCAGAAGACCCTTGAAGAGATCGTCTCAGCGGTGGTATGAAGACATTGCAGCGGGAGACTGATGCAGTGAAAGGGCTCCTTGCGGGCCTGGCCGAAAAGCTGGGACAGGACAGCCGCATCAGAGAGACCGCCTCTGCGCTGGACGGCCTTCTCGACGAAGAGGGGGTTGTCGGTTTTTTCCGTCTCGTGGACGTATTCGCTTCCGTCGAACCCTCACTGGCGCTGCATTTCATGCAGACCGGAAAGAAGACCCTCGCGGCACTGAAGGACCGCCGGGCGCGGCATGAGGCGCTTGATGCCCTGCTCAGCATGGGGCGGTCGAAGTGGAGCGTCGCGGAGCGGGCCTGCGCCATGCTGCCCCGCCTGTCCGGGGCTGATGGCGCAACCGTCTCGAAATGGATACGTTACGGTAGCGGCCTGGCTGAGATCGACCAGGACGTAGCGCTTCAGTATTTCGACGGAAGCATCGATGTATTGGAATCAATCGGACCTGAACGGTTCGACACATGGGCTGCCCTCGGCCATGAGATGGCGAAACAGTCCTGGAAGGCAGCCAGGGAATATTTCCGGTCGAGTCCGGAGGTGCTGAAAAAGATAGACCACTGCGATCTCGAACGGTGGGCCCGGATCGGCCTTTACCTTATCGAGAAGAGCCCCAGGGTGAAGGCCGGCTATGACGCCCACAGCCTCCTCGCGGCCGGCGCGGCCGCCGGCAAATCCAGGAAGGTGGAACTCGCTGTCCAGTATTTCAAGTCAGCCCCCCAGGTCCTCGGCCGCCTCACCATGAACGACCTTGAGGAATGGGTTGTAAAAGGTCTCGAAGTCGCGGATGCCACCAGAGACAAAGGCGCGTCGTATTTTTCGCTCCAGACCGGATCGAGCAGGGATGTCGTCGAAAACCTCGTGAAGGGGCTGGAGCTGAGGGATATCCATGCCGTGCTCAGGTCATATGCCGAGGCGCTCATCGGCAGGAAGCTGCAGATGCGGTCCTCGTCGCTCTTCTTCAAGAACCTCCCAGGCCTCAGCAGGTCCTTCTCGGTGACCGATGGGACGCGTATATTCCTTCCCTCCAGGATCGACATCTTCGATGATGAAGATTTGAATTTCAGGACGTACAAGTGGATGCTTACCCACGAACTTGGGCATCTCATGCACGGCACCTTCACGATAGGCGTCCGGGAGCTCTCGGGGCTTGCTGCAACCCCCAACCCCGTATTTGCCTTCAGGGTCTTTGAGTTCCTCGAGGACGAGCGGGTGGACCATCTCCTGGCAGGTCAGTATCCTGGGCTCGAACGGGACCGCCTGCAACTCATGGAGACATACACGGGCCTGGGCAACCGGCGGCCGGAGCTGTACGCAACCGACGCGGACCCCCTGATGAGGGACGCGCTCGCCAGGGTCACCTCTGCCGGCTGTTCCGTCCATGACGTTTACGGTCTTGCCCTGGAGATATGCTCCACCATTGCTGAGGCGGCCGTGTGCAACGGCAACGGAGCCGCGGCCGAACCGGAGCGGCACTTCTACAGAGGCATGCTCGATTTCGAGCTTGTCGAAAACGCGCGGACCGGGATGTCCCGCCTTGTCTTCGACCTGGTTGAGCGCTTCCAGGAGAAGAAGCTGGAGATGTCCGCGGAGACTGTCGAAGCGGCCCTGAGCAGGATCGAAGAGACGCTGCCTGTGGAGGCGGAGGAACTCCTCTGGCAGGTGACTGATAATGAACGTCTCGGCGAGATCTTCGAACAGGTACAGGGCGTGATCGCCGAGATGGAGACGGAAAAGCGCTGCAGGCGGGCCGTCTATTACGACGAGTGGGACAGGCGGCTCGACGACTACAGGAAGGACTGGTGCAGGGTGCGCGAGATAGACATGCCGGAAACGAACGCGCATTTCTACAGCGAGACGATCGCGCAGCACTACGGGCTGGTGAGCCTGCTGCGAAGACATTTCGGCCTCCTGAGGCCCGACAGGGTCAAGAGGTTCTTCAGGGAGGAACGCGGGGACGACCTTGACCTTGATGCTGCCGTTGAGTCCGTTGTCGAGAGGCACGCCGGCGTTACCCCGTCTGACCGGGTCTATATCCGGCGGGAGAAAAATCTGAGGGACGTCTCGGTGGCGTTCCTCGTGGACATGAGCTATTCCACCGGCGACGAACTCCCTTCAGGCAGGCGGATCATAGACGTCGAGCGGGAGGGACTGGTCCTCATGGCCGAGGCGCTCGAGAGTATCGGCGACCAGTGGGCTGTCTACGGGTTCTCATCCAATTACCGCGACAAGGTTGATTTCTTCGTTGTGCGTGACTTCGGCGAGAACTTCTCCCGCACCGTAAAGATGCGCTTTGAGAATATCAGGCCCATAGCCCAGACGAGACTCGGCGCCGCCATACGCCACGCCAACAGCCTCCTGGCGCGACAGCCTTCCCGTATCCGCCTGCTTATCCTCCTATCCGACGGGAGGCCGTATGACATCGATTACGGGGACGCCGACTACGCGGTGGAGGACACACGGCGGGCCTTATGGGAGGGACGGAGGAAGGGGGTAAGCTCCTTCTGTATCACCGTTGACAAGAAGAGCCGCGACTATCTTCCTTATATGTACGGGGAGGCGAACTATACCCTCATCGACAACATCGAGTCGATGCCGGCGCGGCTTCCCCTGATCTATAAACGACTCACCACGTAAGAAAGGAGAACGAAGATGGAAGTATGTTACCGCTGCGGCAAGAATGCGGAGTACATATGCCCTGACTGCGGCGCCAAGGCCTGCAGGAGCCATATGGAAAACAGGTATGTCGGCCCTGACCGGGGGTTCAAGTCCCGCTACATGTGTCCTGTCTGCTGGAAGGGCAAGAGGGTCGTGCTCAACGAGAATATGCTCAGGGCGGACCAGTATGCCAAGAAGGTATACATAGTCAACCCCTACGGCAAAGGCCGGTGATCCGAGGCGCAGCCCATGGCAAAGATCGTCCCTGCGGATAAGATCAGGCAGATCGTGGCCGCTGCCGTTGAAAGGGGCGCGTACCGCGCCAAGGCATTCCCAGCGACCTATGTGGCCGTGGACGAGAGGGTGCGGCTGAAATGCCAGATCCCCCTCTGCCCGCATTACGGCAGGTCCCTAACCTGTCCTCCCAACGTCCCTACGGTGGATGAGTTCAGGAAGGCGCTGAAGAGGTATCGGAAGGCGGTTCTTGTCCAGACACGGAGCCCGCTGACGCTGCCCATGGACGAGGTGGACCGTGCCGAGGCGATGGGGTACATCGAGGGGCACGGAACAGCGGCGCGGAAGGGGGCGGAAAGATCAGAGACGGCGAAGAATATGGACGACATGAAGCTTGCCGCAGTGAAGCTTCACAAGCTGGTGAACGAGGTCGAGACCATCGCGATGAACCAGGGCTTCCCCTATGCCCTCGGCCTGATCGGCGGCGACTGCATGCTCTGCAGCTCCTGCGCTGGACCGGGAGGAGCATGCCGTCGTCCGTTCCAGGCGAGGCCTTCGATGGAAGGAGTGGGGATCGATGTTGTGCGGACCAGCATCCGCGCGGGTCTTCCATTTGATATCCCGCCCGTTACGGAGGTGATCTGGAGCGGCCTCATATTGATCGATTAAGGGCAATGGAAAGGATGTCCCCGCGTCGCGGGGACAGACGGTGTACTAACGGCAGAGCTTAGAGGAGGTAGCACAATGGCCAGTAAAGAACAAATGACGAGTCTTGAAAGGGTGGCAGCGGCCCTTACCTTCGGGCAACCCGACCGGGTGCCGGCAGCGCCGCTGGTCTGCGGGGCGACCCATCGCATCGCCGGTCTGACCTACGGCGAGTGGTCCCAGTGCACGGACATCGAGGCGATGGTCAGGGGACATGTCGATGCCCTGGACCTGATCGGGCACGACGGCGTCGTGATGCTCGTTGACCTCTCGATCGAGGCGCACGCCTTCGGCTGCGAGATCAAATTCCCGGAGTCCAACACCGCTCATCCCAATTACGATGACCCGTTCATCAAGAGCCACAAGGATTACAAGAAGATCCAGAAGATCAACCCGAGGAAGACCCAGAGGATGAAGGGGGTCATCGAACTCACCGCCGGCCTCTCAAAGGAGATCGGCAAGACACACGCCATTGTGGGGTTTGTCTACGGGTCGATCGGCGTCCTGAGCATGCTCCGCGGGCCTGAGGCCTTTTTCATGGACCTCATGGAGCATCCTGACGAGGTGATGGAGGCGGTCCAGGTCGTTGACGAGGTGCTCGTGGAGTACGCCAAGGCGCAGCTTGAAGCAGGGGCGCATTCGATCTGCTACGACCACCTTTACGCGTCGCAGAGCATCCTGAGCAAGGAGCTATGGGAGAAGTTCGAGGGGCCGTCGGTGAAGAAGGTGACCGACGTGGTGCATAAGGCCGGGGCCCTCGTGAGCTTCCATAACTGCGGCAACGGCATCTATTTCGACATGACCGAGAAATGGGGCAAGCCGCATGCCGTGTCTCATGCCTACGTTGCCGATGATGTTGACAGCTGGGAAGAGCACAAGGCGAAATGGGGCAAGAAGATAGGCACCATCGGCTGGATCCCGCCAGGACCGGTCGCGATGCTCGGGACCCCGGAAGAGATCGAGGAAGAGTGCAAGGCGGAGATCGATATCTTCGCGCCCGGCGCCGGCTTTGTCCTGGCGACCGGCTGCGAGTTCGGACCGAACGCCCCGCTGAGGAACGCGAAGCGCATCGTTGAGGCGGCGAAGAAGTACGGCGTGTACAAATAGGCCGGGACACGACGGGCAGAGACACCCACGCAAAAAAATCATATACGGAGGATATGCAATGGCAACAAAGGAAAAAGAGCAGGAATTGATCAGGAGGCTTCAGGATGCGGTCATACATTACAAGGTGGCGGAGGCTAAGAAGATCGCCGAGGAGACGGTGGCTTCCGGCGCCGACGCCTATACGGTAACCATGGAGGGGCTTGCAGGCGGCATGGAGGTCGTGAGCGAGAAATTCGACAGCCACGAATACTTCGTGCCGGAGACGCTGCTCTGCGCAAAGGCGCTCTACGCCGCCCTTGACGTGTTGAAGCCGCATATAAAGGTGCAGGCCGGCGGAACGCGCGGACAGGTCGTTCTCGGCGTCATGCAGGGCGACGTGCATGACCTCGGGAAGAACATCATCAAGGCGATCTTCGAGGCCTCGGGCTGGACCGTCCATGACCTCGGCCGCGACGTGCCGCTCCAGAAATTTGTCGAAGAGCAGCTGAAGACCGACTCCGACATCGTCATGCTCTCGGCGATGATGACGACCTCGATGGTCGGCATAAAGAAGCTGATCCCGATGATCAAGGAGAAGAACCCGAAGGTGAAGATCATGATCGGCGGCGCGCCAATTACCGAAAAGACGGTTGAGGAATACGGCGCCGACACCACTGCGGACAACGCCCCCAACGCCCTCAAGGAGGCGATGAAGATGCTCGATACCCTGAGAAGGGGCAAGGCCGCATAGGGCGTACACATCTGCGGCCTGCCTCCGCCCCGGCGCACGCGCCGGGGCGGAGACGGCGGAACATGTCCCTTTAAGGAGGATTAAAGATTTTATGAATCATACGATAATATTTCAGCCCTCGGGCAGGCGGGGCCTGGTCCCTGAAGATACCACTATCCTGGATGCGGCCCGGCGGCTCGGCGTCGGCATAGAGGCTGTCTGCGGCGAGCAGCTCGTCTGCGGCAAGTGCCGCGTCAAGATCATGGAGGGGTCGTTTCCCAAAGAAGGGATAACCTCGTCCATGGCCCACCTCAGCGGCCTCGACGAGAAGGAGATCAAGGTCCTGAAACGGAAGGACTCGGACGAGAATCTCCGCCTTGCCTGCTCGACCCGCATCAAGGGCGATGTCCTGGTCTTTGTCCCCGAGGCGAGCAGGACCGGCAAACAGGTGGTCAGCAAGGCCGCGGGCAAGATCAGGGTGAGCCTGAAGCCGGCGGTAAGGAAATTCTATGTCGAACTACCGCACCCCTCCCTGGACGACCCTCTCGGGGACTTCGAGCGGCTGGAGCAGGCGCTTGAAGAGGCCCACGGCCTCAAGAAACTCCGGATCGATTTCCGCGCGCTGCAGCGCCTGCCGGATGTCCTCAGGAGGAGCGACTGGAAGGTGACGGTGACGGTCTGGCAGAAGGCGGAGATCATCCGAGTGGAGGCCGGCAAGGTCGAGACGAATATCGGTCTGGCGGTGGACATCGGCACGACCACCTGCGCCGGATATCTCACGGACCTTAACACCGGAGAGGTCATCGCCACCGAGTCGATGATGAACCCGCAGGTGCGGTACGGCGAAGACGTCATGTCCCGCATCACCTACTGTATGCTGAATGAAGAAACAGGTCTCCGGGAGCTCCAGCAGACGATCATCGAGGGGCTCAATGCCATGGCAAAGCAGGCCTCCCACAAGGCCGGCTTTACGCCGGAGGATATCAGTGAAATGACCCTCGTGGGCAATACGGCGATGCACCATATCCTCCTTGGCATCAACCCCGAGCATATGGGCGTGGCGCCCTTTACGCCGGCGCTTCATCAGTCGGTCGATATAAAGGCAGACCGTTTCGGCATCCATATCCTCCCGGCGGGCAATATCCATGTGCTGCCGATCGAGGCGGGCTTCGTCGGCGCCGACAACGTCGGCTGTCTTATCGCCGACGTCCCGCACAAGAGGAAGGAGATTACCCTGCTGGTCGATATCGGAACGAACGGGGAGTTGGTGCTGGGGAACAGGGACAAACTTATATCCTGCTCCTGCGCAACCGGTCCCGCGCTTGAAGGGGCGCAGATCGAGTTTGGCATGCGGGCCGCCCCTGGCGCCATCGAGAGGGTGAAGATCGACCCTGAAACGAAAGAACCGGCCTATAAGGTCATCGGAAGCAACCGGTGGAGCGACGGGGAAGCGAACATGCAGGCAAAAGGGATCTGCGGGTCGGCGATCATCGACGTCATCGCCGAGATGTTCCGGGCCGGGATCCTCAGGAAAAACGGCCAGATCAACATGGAGTGCGATTCAAAGAGAGTGCGGAAAGGGGAAAAAGGCGTTGCCGAGTATGTCCTTGCCTGGAGACACGAAACGTCCATAGACCAGGACATCGTGGTCAATCAGAAGGACGTGCGCGCCATACAGCTTGCAAAGGGAGCGCTCTACTCCGGCTGCCTTATCATGATGAGGAGGCTCGGCCTCACCCAGTTCGACCGGCTTGCCGTGGCCGGGGCCTTCGGGAGCCACATCGACAAGGTCGCCGCGATGATCATCGGCATGTTTCCGGACTGCGACCTCAAGAAGGTGAAGTACATCGGCAATGCGGCGGGAGACGGGGCGAGGATTGCGCTGCTCAACGTGGACAAGCGGAAGGAGGCGAACGAGATAGCGCGGAAGGTCGAATATGTGGAGCTTGCCCTTGAGGAGGACTTCAATGACCGGTTCGGCGAGGCGATGCAGTTCCCGCATATGTTCGATCCGTTCCCGCACCTCGCGGGGATACTGCCTCCCGAGGTCCTGAATATCGAGCAGCATGTCTGAACAATGGCGACGACGCGGGTCCCTGGACCCGCGGAGAAAGGAGGAGCGCGTGAAGGTCCAGTATATCGGCGAAACAAAGGCGGTCCAGACGGTGGACGGGAAGGATGCACGGCTCGAAAAAGGCATGGAGCTGGAATGCATGGAAAAGGAGTACCATTCAGCGGCAGTTGTGCGGGTGCACCTCTCTTCGGGCGACAAAATCAAGGTAAAGAGAGGAGAGCTCAGGAAGGTGTGAGCCTTTCCCGGCGGGATGAGCCGCCTGCTCTTCGACTCCGGCACAAAAAGAAGGGATGACCTGCAGCGCAGGCCATCCCTTCTGCGTATGAGGCTGTATGTGCTTACTTCTTGTGCTTCTTGACCGGAGCAGCTTCTTTCTTCTCGGCCTTTTGGGGCTTTTCAGCCTTCTCTTCCGACCAGTTGTTCAGGTCGTGCGCGATGCCGTGGCAGTCGCCGCATTTCGGGAACTTGGCCATCATGCCCGCGGGATGAGGCACTCCGTGGCAGTCCTGGCACTTGGGGACCATCTTGTGCTTTGCCTGGTGGCAGAAGGCGCAGGCGAAGGTCTTGTGCTTTGCCTTGCTGGCTGTCAGGAGGTCAAGCGCCTTCTTGTGGCATGAGCCGCAGTCTTTCGACGGCACGTCGGACTTGTACGTCACCGCCTTCGGCATATGCGCCTTGTGACACTTCCCGCAATCCGCGGCAGTCATCGCGGATGAGTGCGGCTTGTGGCACTGGGTGCATTCCGGTTTCTTGCCGTGCACGTTATGGCAGGTGGCGCAATAGAGGGCGGTATGCTTGCTCTTGTTCTCCTGCAGCTGTTTGATCTGCTGAGTATGGCAGGTCAGGCACGGGTCGGTGGTGTTGCTTGCGAAGGAGATCTTCAGAGGAGTGTGGGGATTCTTGTGGCAGCCGAGGCACCCCGCCAGTTCATAATGTTTCTTTCCCTGGTGGCACATGCCGCACTTGGGGATGTTGTCCTTGACAGCGGGACGATGGCCCAGATGACAATCCATACAGGTGATCTTCTTGTGCCCGGCGCCATTGGCTGCGACATCTGCCGGGGGGCCGGCATGACACTTTGCGCAGTCGGCAGGGGTCAGGGTCGCTGCCTGCTGTCCCTGGGCCCATGCTGCAGGCGAAAAGGCGAAGACCATAAGCCCTGCCGCGAAGAGTGCTACGAACATAAGACTACGGCTTCCTATTCCCTTCATGTTTCCTCCTTCAAGAAATTTTTTAAAGCGCCCACGTGACTCTGTCATAGTGTTTTCTGAGTATCATGAATGGCGTAATACGATAAAAAATCAAGCAATTATGACATATCTTCCCGTTTCAGTCAATACGGCATGCGGCCCTGTCCGGCAGGATAAAAAACGCATGGGAAGAGAGGCATGGGGGCGCCTCAACCGGCCGGGGCGTTTGACAAACCGCCTTGTTTTGGATAGGGTATTACGAAATAACATCGGAATCAAGGAACGCTGTCAGCCGGCCGGAATATGGAGATCATAAGAATACCCAGAATCGTGCAGGACACCTGCAAAAAATATCGTATGAAGGGGCGGTCCGTCGGATTTGTTCCCACCATGGGCGCACTCCATGAAGGACACCTGAGCCTTATCAGGCGGTCCAGAATGGAAAACGACATAACCGTGGTGAGCATCTTCGTGAACCCCCTGCAGTTTGGCCCTTCCGAGGACCTGGCCCGATATCCGCGGGACGTGGAGAGCGACAGCAACAAGATATCCGCGCTCGAAACGGACATCCTTTTCCTCCCTGACGACGCCTTGATGTATTCTCCGGCCTTTTCGACCTCTGTCGAGGTGGCCGGCGTCTCCGAAAAACTCTGCGGTAGGTTCAGGCCCGGCCACTTCAGGGGTGTTGCAACCGTTGTCGCGAAGCTGTTCAATATCGTCTCTCCGACCAGGGCATACTTCGGCCAGAAGGACTACCAGCAGACGGTAGTGATACGCCGGATGGTGAAGGACCTCAATTTCGACCTTGAAGTGGTGATCTGTCCGACGATACGGGAGCACGACGGCCTTGCCATAAGTTCGCGCAATACCTACCTCGGCCCTGAGGAACGCATAGCCGCCGCTGCGATCCATCGCAGCCTCAGCAGGGGGGCCGGGGCGGTCCTTCAGGGAGAGCGGTCGGCAGGACGCATAAGAGAGATGGTGGAAGAGGGGCTGGCCGCTGAAAAACTGATCAACCGGATCGATTATGTGGCTGCAGTCGATCTGGCCACCCTCGATGACGTTGAAGAGATCGGCAGGGAAATCGTGCTTGCAGCGGCCGTGCGCATCGGGAAAACCCGCCTCATCGATAACCTGCTCGTCAACGTCTGAGGAAAGAGGCGCTCCTGATCCCAGTGCTGAGGAAAAAAAGTAAAGCGTATTGACGTAATCTTGACGGAAGGTGGCTGTAAAGTCTATGAAATACTGCGTTCAGGCGACAGACTTAAAGGCATTAAGAATATACAGAAGCCATGTGAAACCATGAGTCCCATCGGCGCTGCGCAGTGGCAAGGCCACATAGAATTGGAATAACTACAGCACAGTTCCCGGCAAACCAAATCGGAAGGGGAAGGATGCAACTCGTAGTATTATCTGACCATGCTGGCGAGGTTCTCAGGAAGAGGGCTGACGACCGCGCCGCACACAACCAGGCTGCGCTTGATCGGTACGAGGCCGCACGGCGGGAGAGGGCGGCGGAGATCAACCGCCGCAAGGAAAGCCGTCTCTAAAAGAAATGTTTTTGAGACGGTAGCTATGCAACCTTCCGCGTGAGGCGCCGAACAGTAATGCCAGCCACCCGCTTGCGCGTTTGTGCAAGATCATAATTCATTTGCATCCGGAGCCACGTATCCGCCGTGCTGCCGAAAGCCTTTTCAAAACGGATCGCCATTTCCGGCGTGACGCCGCTGCGACCCGTCACGACATTATGAAGCTGCTGGCGCGTAATGCCGAGCCCCTTAGCGGCTTCCGCGACACTAAGGCCAAGATCCTCGAAACACTCTTTAACTAGTTCGCCTGGGTGTATAGGATTTTTCATCTCCATAGTTTCTCCTTCAATGGTAATCAATAAAATCCACGTCGAAAGCGTTGCCATTTTCAAGCCTGAAAATGATCCGCCAATTCGCGCGGATAGTCACCGAGAAAAAGCCTTTCCACTTGCCTTTTAGTCTATGCAGGTGGAAGCCGGGCACGTTCACGCCTTCGATCTCCTGCGCGGCGTGAAGGGTCGAGAGAATAAGTCTGACCCGGTTCACCATATCCGGCGGCAATTTACTGCCGTCGTCATCTTCGAAAACCAGCCGCAATCCTTTGTGGTGAAAACTCTTTATCATCAGTCTTATTTATTGTAAAACGTCAATTGACATTTTACAAGTGTTTTTGTAGGCACTACCCGCCGGCTGCTGTCCGGGTAACTGTGTGATAGGGGTATGCTCCGGGTTTAACTGTGGCTGTATCTGACTCATTTCTTCCCTCCCTTCGACGTGTCGCCCGCAAACCGGTCCGCCTCGCTCTTCCGCACAAAAAGATCGGATAATTTGGAAATGGTCATTTGCGTGTCGGGTGGTTTTTTATCAGCATCGACCACTACCTGTTTCTGTGGTAGAGGTCTTTTACCGTGGGGAAAAGACCTATGTCCGTATGGGGCAGGAAGAGGGCTGACATGTATTCATCCATAAAGCCCCGTAATACCGAAAGCTCGACGTAGGTCATCTTATGGGCGATCTCTTCGGCCTCTTTTCTCATCTTCTCCGAGAGGAGGCAGAGGTAAGCGCCCGCTATCGAGGTATTGCCGATAAAGGAGAATTTTTCCTTCGGCAGGTCGGGGAGCATGCCGATCATGATCGCCTTGTCGATGTTGAGGTAATTCCCGAATCCTCCTGCGATATAAATGCGCTCAACGATATCGAGGGACAGGCCGACCTCCTTCAGGAGCACCGATACGCCCGCATACAGGGCCGCCTTCGCCCTGATGACGTTGTCTATGTCCGCCTCAGTCAGGACTATGTCCCTGAGGTCGCCCCGGTGGAGGATGTATTCCGGACCTTCTTCTCCCATCTTCAGCCTGTGGCCGGCGATGTCCCGGGAGAACTTGCCTTTCTGGTCGATCACCCCTGCGAAGAAGAGCTCTGAGATCGCGTCGATCATGCCAGAACCGCAGACGCCGGATGGCGTTGTATCGCCGATGACGCCGAGCGTGGGCTCGAAACTGCGCGGGTCAAGCCTGACCGATTCGATGGCCCCGTCGGTTGCGCGCATGCCGTGGCGTATGCCGCTTCCCTCAAAACACGGTCCCATGGAACAGGCAGCGGTGATGAGCCATTCGTTGTTGCCGACAGCGATCTCTCCGTTGGTCCCTATGTCCATAAAAAGGGCTATCTCGGGGCGCTGATGCATCCTGGAGGCGAGCACGCCGGCAACGATGTCCCCGCCCACGTAGCTCCCCACGCAGGGCATTGTGTAAACAGGGGCAAGGTGATTCACCTTCAGTTTCGCAACGCCGGCCTTCCACCGCGGAAAGCTGTTGAGGGTGGGGATATAGGGCTCTTCCCTGATGGCCGCCGGGTCCAGCCCCCAGAAGAGGTGGGCCATGGTGGTGTTGCCGGATATGACCGCGGAGCCGACATCATCCCTTCTGATGTTGTTCTTCTCCATGATCGGTCTGATGATATCGTTGATATCCTCGACAACGGCATTTCTGAGCTCCTGCAGGCCATCCCCCTCTGTCGCATGTACGATACGGGTGATGACGTCGTCGCCGTACCGCATCTGAGAGTTGTACGTCATGCCCACATCCACGAGGCTGCCGTCAGCGCAGTCGATGAAGTAGACTACAACGGTAGTGGTGCCGATATCGACCGCAATCCCGTACCGCGCCCCCCTGTCGGCAGGGGAGAGCGATACAGCCTGCATATCTTCAGTATAG
This sequence comes from Nitrospirota bacterium, assembly GCA_021825805.1. GTDB lineage: Bacteria > Nitrospirota > Thermodesulfovibrionia > Thermodesulfovibrionales > UBA6898 > JAKAGF01. The sequence goes on along the minus strand of JAKAGF010000008.1, from coordinate 12,104 downwards.
GAAAGGGAGACTCTCCAGCCCCCGTCCCGAAGCGTCCGGGCCATGGGTGCGAGGAACCCGTGGGAGAACCGCATTCCCTGCAAGCCGTGGTCTGCAAGGGCCCTCTTGAGCCGCTCAAGATCGCTGACCGGGTTTTCCAGGGTCGGCGGATCGAGGGAGAGGCCGACATGCCGGACCATCGGCGACAGGGAGGCGTCAATGGAATGGAGATATTCGAGCAGGCCCTTGGACTTGCCGGCAGCGATTTTATCTCCGATGACCAGTTTTGACTCCTCCGGTATCTCGATGAGCAGGCCGGCTTCAGGAAATGTCCTGCAGGCAAGAACAAAATTCTCCTCAATATCCTTTTTTCTCAGTTTTCCTGATGATTCGACTCTGCCCGCGCCTTCGAGGATCTTTACCCGGCATTTGCCGCAGACGCCCTTGCCCCCGCACGAGGCGACAAGGTAGACGCCGTTGTCTTTCAGCGTCTTGTAGACGCTTTCCCCCTCGCGGGCGGTAATGGTCCTGCCGTTGAGTATGCGTATCTGCATGGTTTTCATTGTATGGGGTATGCGCCGTGAAAATCAAGGAAGAGGGAGACCGAAGACTTGCAGTCCGAAATGCCGTTCCCCCGCGGGATTTGAGGCTTCGTGCGCCTCTATTTATAATTTGACATTGACATAATTGCGTATTCCATTAGAATAGATGCATGAAATCAGGCGGTATGCTGGTGCTCATCTTTCTGGTCGCCTCAATTCTGCTGCCGGCTACCGCCCCTGTCTCGATTGCGCCATCCGGAAAGACGGCATGCTGGGTATCTCTTGATGTTTGTAATGCCAAGGGGTCTTTCCTGTCTGCCCAGGCAGACACACCGCTGCTGCTCGAATGCGTCTGCAGCCCATCGCCCCTGGAGTTGGCGGAGCTTTTCGAGGATGGCACGTCTTCCTTTGTCGCATACCTGTTTCCCATTCAGATAGAGCGACCCCCCAGAATCTGACCCGCAGCGCCGAAGTCCGCGAGTCACTGTTTTTCCATCTGATTCAGTCGGTATGTCTGAATCAGCATAGTCCATTACGGACTATCTCCCCGTAACACGACTCGACTCCGCTTCGGATTATCCGCCTTGCGCTCCGGAGGATTTTCGGAGCGGAGTCCCCTTTTTGTCCTGAGGGATAAGGGCGGGGAGCGCTTTTATAAGGGTTTTCGGAATGAAATTATAATTCTATTCTGGAGGTTGAAACTATGGAAGTCAGGGAGTTGTTGGAAGAAAAACTGTCGAGGAGAGGTCTTCTCAAAGGCGCGGGTTCTCTTGCAGCCGGCGCTGCCGGGCTTGCCGCGCTGGCGACCGGCGGGCTGGGCATCTTCTCGAAGGCTGAAGCAAAGGGAGGACCGACAGAGAAGTGGCCGTGGCCGTATGTGAAACTTGACCCCACAACAACGGCTGAGATCGCCTATGAAGAATGGTACCGGGTATTTTGCGGCGCTGCTGTCATCAACAGCATCTTCGGTCAGTTGCAGGAGAAAGTGGGAGAGCCGTACAAGTCATTTCCTGTTGACGCGTTCAAATTCCTTGAGGGCGGCATGTCAGCCTGGGGGACGGTATGCGGTTCGAATGCAGGCGCGAATGTGGTGACGAATGTAATCATAGGTCCCAGTCTTAAAGGCGCCTCTGAGGACGGCATGCTCATGGGCAGCGAGCTGATGCAGTGGTATTCTGATGCGCAGATGCCCGTATATACTCCGAAGAACCCCAGGGTGACCGCTGAGATACTCAAGACCACGGCGAATTCGCCTCTTTGCCATGTCTCGGTCGGGAAATGGATGAAGACCTCCGGCAAGCCCCTGGGGAGCGCCGAAAGAAAAGACAGATGCGCCCGGGTAACGGCAAGCGTGGCGTATCATACTGTAGAACTCCTGAATGACTGGAAAGACGGGAAATACAAGACAAAAGGAGTGCTTCCCGCCAAGTCCTTCAACATCCCCGCGCAGAGCAACTGCATGGATTGCCACGGATCAAATATTCCGACGCCTCCAGTTGCAAAAAAGTAATAAATAAAACAGACCTGACGGACGGGCAGGAATCCTCCTGCCCGTCCGTAATCACGCTGACAAATTCAGATGACCGAAGTGAAATTGACGCCGGCCCGGTTCGTTGATAGAATTTATGAAGAGTCAAGTTTCTGAGTGGAGCTGATATGAGAAAAGGGTCAAAGACAGGAAGCCCGCGGCCGGGGGCGATGTGGCGTATATTGGGAGCCATGCTCTTGTTAGCCCTGATAACGCCGTCCTCCTCGTGGGCGCACGGGTTTGCCGGCAAGAGGTTTTTCCCCACCACGTTTCAGGTGGACGATCCGTTTGTCTCTGATGAGTTTTCCATCCTCTTTAACCGGATCAAGGGACCCAACGCCAAAGAGACGGGGAGCCACGTTGAAATTTCCAAACGCATTATCCGGGATCTCGGCATCAGCTTAGGAGCATCATACCTTCATCAGCGGTTCCCTGACGATAGTTCAGCCAATGGGTTCGGCAATATTGAGATCGGTCTGAAATACCAGTTCCTCACTAACGCTGAACACGAAACCATCCTCTCCCTCGGCACTGCTGTCGAAGTTGGAGGCACCGGGGCGCATGCTGTATCCGACTCTTTTTCAACAGTCTCCCCCGCGCTCTTTTTTGGAAAAGGATTTGGAGACCTGCCAGAGTCCGTGAAATACCTAAGGCCTTTTGCGATTACGGGGAGCATCGGCCCAGGTTTCCCGACACGGAGCGGTAACGCCTCGGTCAACCCCGACACAGGGGATATCGATATCGAGCGCAACCCTGTAACGCTGACATGGGGCTTCTCCGTGCAATACAGCCTTATCTACCTGCAATCCTTTGTAAAGGACGCGGGGCTCGGCCGCCCTTTTAACCGGATGGTCCTTGTCGCCGAGTTTCCGATGCAGACCTGCATGAGCGCCGGCTGCAAGGGGGAGACCACCGGCTTTGTGAATCCAGGGCTCGTATGGGCCGGGAAAAAAATGGAGCTGGGCCTTGCGGCGCAGATCCCGATCAACAGCGGCTCCGGGAGACATGTGGGAATTCTTGGCCTTTTCCATCTGTTTCTCGACGATCTTTTTCCAAGAAGTATAGGGAGGTCGATATTCCCCTGAGGGTGATAGCCACGCTCCTGTGCCTTGCGCTCCTGTGCCTTGCGCCGGAAACGGCTCTCAGCCATGCGTTTCCTGACCACTCTGACCCGAAAGTTGGCGCAACGGTCATCGGTTCCCCTGAACGCGTCCGCGTCTGGTTTGACGGCGATCTGGAGCCGGCATTTTCCACGATCATGGTCCACAACGCGGGTAACGTAATGGTAGACAAAAAGGACGGACGTGTCAGCCTGTCCGATCCAAGGCTTCTCGAGGTGAGCGTGCCCCGGCTTCCCGCGGGCGCCTACCGTGTACTCTGGAACGTCGTGGCACGCGACGGTCACCGGACTCAGGGTGACTTTACCTTCACCGTGAAATAGAAGGGCATCAGGTATGTTTATCCACAGCTTTCCCGCCTGGCTCGAATTATCCGCTCTCGCCCTCAGCATCGGCCTTCTCATGTGCCGCCTGTGGGTTTTCCCTCCGGCTGAGGAGAGTTCTTACCAGAGAGATTCCTTCTCCCGCATGGGGCGTTTTCTCTGTATCAGCATCGCGGTACTGTTTGCCGCCAGCCTTATGGATCTGCTGGTGCGGGCTGCGGACATGAGCGGCCGGCCAGTGGATGAGGCATGTGAGGTGCTGCCGGTTGTCCTTTTCAAGACGCACTACGGCCGCGTATGGTTCCTTCGCATCAGCGCCCTTCTGGTTATATCAATCGCGCTTATGGCAGGGAGGCGTCACCGGGATTCCCGCGGGTTATCGGCATTTATTCTCGCCGCCTTTGTAGTGATCGCCATGACCGAGAGCGCCTCAGGACATGCAGCCGACGCCGGAGATTTCAGTATGGCGGAAACCATGGACCTGCTGCATCTCCTTGCCGCCTCCGTCTGGGGAGGGGGCCTGTTTGCATTGACTCTCAGCGTGCTGCCGGGCATCGGCAGAATGTCTGATGACAATGCGCCGATACTATCCGTAGTCGCCGGCCGGTTTTCCAGCATGGCGGGAATTGCCGTGGCTGTTGTCACCCTGACCGCGCTCTATAACGCAAGACAGTACGTTGGAGGGGTTAAGGGACTTATTGCAACGCCATACGGATGGATAGTTATCGCAAAAATTATCATCTTTTTCATCCTGCTTCAACTTGGAGGATTCAATCGCTATATAAACGTCCCCCTGCTGCAGCGATGGGCGGGACCTGCGCCTGTGCGGCATCAGGGGCCTCTTGGTCCGGTCGCGATCCGGCTTTTTGAAAAACTGCGAGGCATGCAGGAAGGGCGCGTGGTGGCACAGAGGTTCAGACGCAGCGTGCAGGCCGAGGCTTTCCTGATCCTGGCGGCGCTGCTCTGCGCTGCCTTGCTCCGCCATGAGATCCCGGCTCGCCATCATTCACATCTCGGGCATGTAAGTGGGAAAACGCATTCAATGCAGCCGATGAGCGATGATGATCAACATACCCAACCGGAGCATCACAACCACGACGCCGGCAAATAGCCGGCGTGCGCGTCTTTATGCGAAGATTTTACGGCAGGGCGCAGCAGATGGGAAAGTGTCTTGTTGATTGTTGATCCGGGCCTCAGGTCCAGGTTACCAGCATCTCTGCTCTCCGGAACCCCTCTCCCCGATCTCGATCAAGACCAGGATGCCGCCTCTGAAGGTGAGGACCCTTATGAATCTTCCCTGGCCGCAGTTGAAATAGAGCTTCTCTATCTTTTCGGTGGAAGCGCTGAACCCGCCCTGTTTTGTCCCCTTTTCCCGTGTTGACCCGAACTCGCCTGTCGTGACCTGTCCGCTTTCCTCTTCATAATCGGGCTTGCCGCATTTGCGGATGACCTCATATTTGGAGTCACCTTCACAGGCGACTTCCGTATAGCTCTGGCCTGTCTTCGAGAGGCAGCTCATGCAGGCGGCGAAAGAAGGAGCGGCGCTCGAAAAAAAGACAGACAAAAACAGGGCGATGATCAACAGCGTGCGCACGGTAACGGTCATGGTTGAAACTCCGGCATGGTTGTGAACGAGCAGGGTGGAGCTGATCGGGATCGAGCCGACGACCGCCTGAATGCTGTTCCCGATTTGGAAGTTTGACAAGTGCTTGAAAATACCGGATAAAGTCGCACCAAATAAGACTCTGGCTGTTTCTCTTGTTCGTACATATTTCGATATAATCATATCCTTTTTTTGATCGTCTTATCACAATTTTATCACAACGCCTGAAAAAGCCGTTCAAACGATGTGTCTGCTGCGCCCGCCCGTTGCTCCGCAGCCACCTGATTTATTATAGCCCCTATCGCTCAGGCATTTAGCTTGTAGTTCTGTCATACCCCCTGCAAAAAGCGCCTTCATGATCCTTTGACTTCGCAGGGAACGTTCCGGCACTGGCAAGGGTCCGCTTCAAGCATGTTGCTCCGCACTTCAATGATCGGCTTGCACATCGCCCTGTACTTCGTTTATGTCTGAGGGCTCGCAAATTTATTACTTGGGAAAAGACTTGACTTTTTCAAACGCTTATTTTAAAATTCAATTTGAATAAAGAAAACGGAGACGAGATGAAGACACCAAGAGAATGCAGCAAGAAAACCTGTAAGAGCCTGCTGGCTGCGGCAGTCGATGTATTCGCCGAGAAGGGCTATAGGGATGCCACAGTCGCAGAAATCTGCGAGTTGGCCAGGGCTAACATCGCTGCCGTGAATTACCATTTTCGCGATAAAGAAACCCTTTATCGTGAAGCATGGCGATATGCTTTCGCCGAATCTATTAAGGACCATCCGCCAGATGCCGGAGTGGGTGCTGCTTCCCCTCCGGAAGAACGCCTGAGAGGACAAATAACAGCCCTTTTGCAGCGGATCAGTGACCGGAAGAACAAAGATTTCCTGATCGTGCTAAAAGAAATGACGAATCCAACAGGGCTCCTGCATGAGATCATGCAGGAGATGCTTCTTCCTCTTCAAAAGAGGATGCAAGCTACAATCCGTGAATTGCTCGGGCCGGATGCCTCGGACATGCAGGTCCAGTTCTGTGAAGTCAGCATTATGAGCCAATGCGTTAATCCGATGGTTTTGAAAAGGAAAGACGACAGGAATGCGCCGCCAGGAATTAAAAATGTGAAGGCATATGCTGATCATGTCGTGCGGTTTTCGTTGGCCGGTATCCATGCAGTACAGGACAAAGCCGGGAAGAAACAGATGAAGCAGGGATAATTATGAAAACATTCCTCGGCAATATCGCGCTTCCTGCTCTGGCATGCGTAGTTATGACGTTAACCGGCTGCGCTACCGTTGGACCGGATTACGTCCGTCCTGACGTGTCTGTTCCGACCCAGTGGAATGGAGATTCCTGTGCTTTAACTGCAGGTCAACTTGATACAAAGAAGCTGTCAGAATGGTGGACTACGCTCAATGATTCCGAGCTGACGAACCTTATTGAGCGCGCCATTCAAAGTAATACTGATCTTCGAAAGGCCAAGTCGCGCGTTCGTGAAGCAAGGGCACGCCGTGGTATCAGTGAGGCTGCACTGTTCCCCTCGGTTAATGCCTCCGGGTCGGTGCAGCACACTCATAGCAGGGCCCAAACCGGTTTCGTTGTAGATTCAAACCTGCCATCAACAGGCAGCAATGCAACCGCCGAATCTGACCTTTATTCGATGGGTTTCGATGCCGGTTGGGAAGTTGATCTGTTTGGGGGTAAACGTCGGGCCATCGAAGCCTCCCATGCGAATTTGGAGGCAAGTGGAGAAGATCTGAACGATGTACTTGTCAGTTTGATAGGTGAAGTGGCCTCAAGTTATGTCGACCTTCGTTCCTTTCAGACCAGGCTTTCGATTGCAGAGGCAAATCGCGATGCACAGCAGGAGACGTATCAGATAGTCCAGTGGCGTCGCGAGGCTGGCCTCATCACAGACCTTGATGTTGACCAGGCAAAATACAACATGGAACAGACGAAAACACAGATACCGACACTAGAAACCGGTATTGAGAAAGCTAAAAACCGCCTCGCAGTTTTGTTGGGTCTGAATCCAGGTTCTTTAGAAAAAGAATTAGCCGAACGAAAATCTATCCCAGTTGCATCACAGGAGATAGCTTATGGGATTCCCGCAGATGTCCTCCGAAATAGACCCGATGTACGGCAGGCCGAGCGTAAGTTGGCCGCCGAGACTGCCCGAATCGGCGTTCAAACCGCCGAAATGTACCCGAAACTCAACTTGAGCGGCTCGATAGGCCTTGAAGCGCTTTCCCTGTCCAATCTTTTCAACGCATCGAGCAAGGTCTACAGTTATGGGCCAAGTTTCAAATGGAATATCTTTAACGCAGGGAGTGTTCGGCAAAACATCGAAGCGCAAAATGCGGTTCAGGAGCAGGCGCTGATAACGTATGAGGCTTCAATCCTTTCAGCTCTTGAAGAAGTCAACAATGCGCTTGCCGCATATGCGAAAGAGCGGATCCGGCGGCAGTTGTTATTTGAGGCTTCGCAGGCAGCAGAGCGGGCGGCCGGGCTTGCCCAAAATCAGTATTCATCCGGGCTTATAGATTTTCAGAGCGTACTGGATGCGCAGAGGTCTCTCCTGAACTTCCAGGGACAGCTTGCAGAGAGCGAGGCCGCCGTGACGTCCGACCTCATCAGCCTCTACAAGGCCCTTGGGGGCGGCTGGCAATCAATCGCTCCTGACAAAAGGAAAATGGAGAATTAATATGAAATCAAAGGTTGATCCAAGTTCAGACATTACTGAGACCCTGGGAATTCATCAGGCCCATATGGCTGGCAAACGATTGAAACCATATCTTGCCATTGCCTTAGTGGTGATATTGGCAGCGGCAGCGCTAATGATCTGGAAAAAGGCGGGCAAGACGAACCCAATTCAATATAAGACCGAGCAGGCCCGGCGCGGAGAGCTTACGGTCATCGTAACTGCCACGGGCACCTTACAACCTACGAACACCATTAGTGTAGGAAGCGAATTGTCCGGTATCATGAAGAGCGTTGAAGTCAACTACAACGACAGGGTGAAGGTCGGACAGGTGCTTGCAAGGCTTGATACCTCGAAACTCGAAGCGCAAGTAACCCAATCCAAGGCCGCACTGGAGTCGGCAAAGGCAAAGGTCCTGCAGGCCCAGGCGACTGTTTCTGAAACGCAGGCCAAACGCAGCCAGTTTAAGAAAGTAAGGGAACTGAGCAAAGGCAAAGTCCCTTCGCAGTCAGAGATGGATGCCGCGGAAGCGGCTTTCGACCGGGCGAAGGCTGATGCAGCCAGTGCTGCCGCTGCCGTCTCCCAGGCCCAGGCTACTCTGCAGGCTAATGAGACGGACCTGTATAAAGCGGTCATCAGGTCTCCTGTCAGCGGTGTCGTTCTGACACGCAGCATAGAGCCGGGGCAGACAGTGGCTGCGTCCTTCCAGGCCCCGGTTCTGTTCACTCTGGCCCAGGACCTGACACAAATGGAACTGCACGTAAATGTCGATGAGGCCGATATAGGCAAAATACGAAAAAGCCAGAAAGCCACATTCAGCGTTTCTGCGTATCCGGATCGAACTTTCGAGGGAAGGATTACTCAGGCCCGTTTTGCATCCACAACGACATCGGGGGTCGTGACTTACGAAACAGTGTTGAAAGTCGATAACACGGATCTATCTCTGCGGCCCGGGATGACGGCCACTGCGGATATCACGGTCAAGAAAGTCGAAAATGCTACGCTGGTCCCAAGCGCAGCGCTTCGCTTCACCCCGCCCGTTCAGCAGGAGGAAAAACCATCCGCTGGGTTAGTCGGCAGTCTGCTTCCGCATCCGCCAAGCGGCGCGCAACAGCGCAGTGATACTACTACCAACGGAAAACAGCAGAGAGTCTGGATATTAAAAGACGGCAAGCCTTCCCCCGTCTCTGTCACGACTGGCGCAACAAGCGGTGGCTTCACAGAAGTTCTTACCGGCGATCTCCAGCCCGGGATGGAAGTGGTGGTCGACATTATTACCGGCGCCAAATGAATACCGGACGGCGCCTTATAGAATTCAAGGGAGTGAGGAAGGTCTATGGCAAAGGCACTGCTTCAATGCAGGCTCTTCGGGGTGTCGATCTCGCTATAGACGAAGGCGAGTTTGTGGCGATAATGGGGCCGAGCGGATCAGGGAAATCCACCAGCATGAATATTCTTGGATGCCTTGATACGCCAACCTCCGGACTCTACTCATTCAAAGGCGTAGATGTCGGCAAGCTCGACCGCACTCAACGCGCCCTGCTCCGGCGTTATTATCAGGGGTTTGTATTTCAGGGGTTCAACCTCCTAAACCGCACCTCAGCGCTTGAAAACGTAGAGCTTCCTTTGATCTATCGTGGCACTCAGGCGCGGCAGCGTCGTGAACAAGCCCTTAACGCCCTGGAAACCGTTGGACTCAAGGGATGGGAGTCTCATACACCCGGTGAGCTCTCAGGCGGACAGCAACAGAGGGTCGCCATTGCCCGTGCCATTGTCACTAAACCGGCTGTGCTTCTGGCAGACGAGCCAACCGGCAACCTGGACACCGCGCGAAGCCGTGAGATCATGGAATTGCTGAATACGCTGAACAGCACAGACGGCATTACCATTATCATGATTACTCATGAGCCGGATATGGCGGCCTATGCAAAGCGGGTCATCCATTTTCGGGATGGCCTGGTTGAAACAGATAAGCAAAACGGGAGGGCCGACTAATGTTGTGGAACACAATATTGCTCGCTTTACGCGCAATAAGGCGTAATATACTCAGGTCATTTCTAACTGTGCTCGGTATTGTTATAGGCGTTGCGGCTGTAATTACTATGGTGACCATCGGCAGAGGCGCTACGGTTCAGGTCCAGCAGCAGATCGCGAGCATGGGCAGCAACATGCTGATGTTGGTCCCAGGAAAGAGATTGGGGCCTGGGCAGTCCAGCGGCAGCGCTCCTTTCAAAATAAGCGATGCTGATGCCATTGCAAAGGAGATCGGCTCAATCGTCGCTGTAGCACCTGTGTCATCTCAGTCTGTCATGGCCATATTCGGCAACCAGAATTGGACAACACAGGTTACCGGAACCAACAACCAATACCTAAAAGTGACAAACAGGTCTATTCGGGGCGGTAGGGAATTCAGCGACAGCGAGTTGCGCAGCGGAGCGGCAGTCTGCATAATTGGTGAGACTGTCCGTAAAAAACTCTTCGGCGGTCAAGGGGGGTTGGAGGAGAAGATCCGTCTGCAAAAGCTTTCGTGTGATGTTATAGGGTTGCTGGAAGCCAAAGGCCAGAGCTCCATGGGCATGGACCAGGACGATATTGTGGTGATTCCATTGAGCGCCTTTCAGCGGCGCATCTCGGGCAATCAGGACGTCAGCATGATACAACTTTCTGTAAAGCAGGATGCATCGACCGAAAAGGCCCAGAGCGATATCAGGACGCTGATGCGTGAGAGGAGGCATCTTTCGGCAAGCGATGATGATAACTTTAACGTCATGGATATGAAGGAGATCGCAAAGATGCTTACAGGAACAACCCAACTGCTTACTGCATTGTTGAGTGCGGTTGCCGCGGTCAGCCTCCTTGTCGGCGGCATCGGCATTATGAATATAATGCTTGTGTCGGTCACGGAGAGAATCCGTGAGATCGGTGTTCGGCTCGCTATCGGCGCTCTCGAATATGATGTGCTTATGCAATTCCTCGTGGAAGCGGTAGTGCTCTCATCTCTTGGCGGCTTGATCGGCATTGCATTGGCAACAGCAGGTTCATTTTTTGCAGCCCGGCTCATGCAGGTCCCATACATCTTCAATCCCGGTATAAACGTACTGGCATTTCTTTTTTCTGCTGCCATCGGTATTATCTTCGGATTTTTTCCTGCAAGACGAGCAGCAAGGCTTGACCCTATCGATGCATTGCGGCACGAATGATTTAGAGATTCAGTATCAATAGTGTCCGAGGAGTTTGCCGGCAGAAAAAGAAAGATATGTAGACAAGCGTCAGATTGTACTTTTTACAGGGTTACGCAGGGTCGGCAAGACGACCCTCATGTACCAGATCATCGACGGGCTTCTCAAAAAAGACATGAAGCCGTATAACATCTAAGCTCGACCTGCCTGACCTGCTTATGAAGCTGCTGACAATCACTGCCTCACAGCCGGGGTTTTATGTCGACTATAAGAACCTGAGCAATGACCTGAACGTTGACCAGAGAACTATTGCAAATTATATCTCATACCTTGAATACGCCCTGTTCCTGCAGAAGCTTTATAACTATTCCAATAATCTTCTTGCCAGCGAGAAGAAGGTAAGAAGGCTCTATCCGTGCAACACGGCTTTCACACTGGCGCTGAACCCTCAGGCCGAACTGCCGGCTGTTCTGGAGCAGTTCTTTGTAAACAGCCTTGATGCCAAGTTCTTTCTTAAAACCCCGCAGAAAGAAGAGATAGACATAATCCATGCGCATGACAAGGGTGTGCTGCCTGTAGAGATCAAGATCAAGAAAAGGATAAACAGGGATGACGTGAAGACGCTCTTTAAGTTCCTTGAGAGGAACAAGCTTAACAAGGCTCTACTCGTCACTCTTGATACTGAGACGAAATTCGAGAAGGAGAGCCTGTTGATCGAGGCGATACCTTATTGGAAATATTGGAGTATCAAGAAGATGACAACCTGATCATCGAAAAGGGTTGAACAAGTAGGACCCGTGTAACCCCTTGAAAACTTTGGCGGTCCCAACGGGAATCGAACCCGTGTTTTAGCCTTGAGAGGGCCACGTCCTAGACCGCTAGACGATGGGACCGCGATGGCTGGGGAGAGAGGATTCGAACCCCTATAAACAGATCCAGAGTCTGCCGTCCTGCCATTGGACGACTCCCCAAGAATCTTATTTTATATCACAAAAATGTGCTGTTTGTAAACCAATACGGTATATCCCAAAATCCGCGATTGATTGATAGAGACGATATAAGTCCGGGCTGAAGGGCCTTTTCAAAGGGGGTCCTCCGCAGAAACCGGGCTGCATAGTCACAAGACCGGCTCCAAAA
>JAKAGF010000007.1 GCA_021825805.1 Nitrospirota bacterium | reverse complement strand
AGCAGACCTTCCCCGCCCTGAAGGAATACGGCAACCTTTCCCAGCTCGAAAACGGGGTGGGCATGGTCCCCCTCTTTCTGAACCAGGCAAGGAGGATCAAGGCGCAGAAGACATCAGGAAAGGCGAAGCGGGTCGTCACCTTTACCGGGACTTCCTTCTATCCCATCCTGAGGCGTTTCACCGACAGGCTGGCCGAAAAGGAGGGCTTGCAGGTGACCGTGCTCCCGGTTGAGAACCGTTTCTTCGGAGCGACCGTGACTGTAGCGGGACTGCTGACAGGACGAGACGTGATCAAGACCATACAGGACCACGCCGATTCCGCTGACATGCTCCTTGTGCCTGACGTGGCGCTCAGGGAGGATCAGGACATCTTTCTCGATGATGTCGCCCTGGGCGATATCGAGGAGGCGACGGGCCTGAAAACAGTGCGCATCGAGTCAACTCCCCAGGGGCTCGTGGATGCGCTGACTGAAGGATAGCCAGGGACTTCCAAAACCGCCCGTGCGAATGGCTACTGCCCCTTACATACCGCCTTCAGATGGAGTTTCCTCCATCTTTGCCGGGCACAGGGGTCTCGCGCACATCGGCTTGGGCGGACGGCTGATGAAAATAGATATCGCTTTCAGGCCATGAGTTTTCCCTCCTTTCCCGGACATTTCCGCGCGCACCGCCGGAGGTATATCTTCGTTCTTCTGTCTTTTCTCCTTTTCGGCGTCTATTCAAGAGGTTTTTCCGGAGGGTTCGTATGCGATGACAGGAACTATTTTCTCGATAACGACATCCTCCCGTTTCTGAAACCATGGGACCTGAAGCAGGCGCTTTGTTATCCAAGCAACTACGGCATCGAGCATTTTCCGGTGCGAGATTTCCTGTATGTGCTGGAGTATTACTTTTTCGGCAAGGCGCCGTTCGGCTATCATGTGGTGAGCCTTGTCATCTACTGGCTGTGCGGCCTTGCGCTATACCGGTTTCTTGACAGGTATTATTCCGACAAGGCGTTGCGGGCATCCGCACCGGCTTCAGGGCCTGACCGCCGGGCGGCGTCCGTCCTGTTCATTACCGCATTTTTCCTTTTTCACCCGGTTCACGTCGAGGCTGTGTCCGTCATATCGCAGCAGAAGGACCTCCTGTTCGGGCTATTCTCCCTTCTCTCTCTTTACTTTTTTTATTATGCCGTAGGGAGAGAAACCGGCATCAGACCCTTTGTCTTTGCGGCAGCCGTGCTGTTGTATTACCTCTCGGTCCTCTCGAAGGATACGGGGATAGCCACGGGGCTGTTTCTTCCCCTTTTCTGGTTCATGTTCATCAGAAAAGCAGGGGACAAAATAGCGGCGCCGGCGCTCCTCTGGATGGCGGTGCAGGTCCCCGTACTCTTCTGGATCCGCTACAGCATCCATATCAGGCACACCTTTCAGCGGGGGCTCGAGGCCGTAACCATTCCCCTGTTCGACCGGATCGTACGGGGCGTCAAGATCCTCGGCGCCCATGCCCTGCTCGGGCTGAAGCCCTTCCCTCTGTCGTTCGGTTACCCCTTTAATGATGCGACCGTTATTGATCTTAACGCGCTCGCCGGGCTTGCCGTTATCCTGATCTTCCTGTTTTTTGTCTTGAGGCGGAGGCGTCACGCGGCGACACTCGGTCTGCTTATCTTTCTTGTCTATCTATTGCCGGCCCTGCAGATATTTGTCCAAATCTTCAATGCCTTCATATTCGACCGCTACCTGTTCATTCCGGTCATCGGGCTGGGCATGGTTGCGGAAGGCGGCATCTCGGCCATAAGCCGCCGCCGGCCGGCGTTCGGGAGGATCGCATGGGGAGCGGCGCTGCTCGTCCTCGCTGCTTTCTGTTTTATCACATTTTCCTATATACCGGCTTTCCGGAGCGACGTCGCGACATCGCGCAATACCTACCGCTATTATCCTGAGTGGTCATCCTCGGCATTCAATTATGCGTATGCGCTCATCGAGGAGGGCAGATACGCCGAGGCGCAGGCGCTGATCGAAGGGGACAGGACGCTTGAGAAGCCGTTATGGGTCAGGAGCTATCTGCAGGGGTGGATAGCCCTCGACAGCGGAGATATCGGCTCTGCCATCAGGCTTCTTGCGCATTCGGCCGGCCTGGCTGTTGAGGGGGGATACTATCCGTATCCTGCTGTCCCCCTTGCGCGGGCCCTTATCATAAATGGTGAATTGTCGAGGGCGCGACTGTATCTGGACATTGTCATGTCGTCGCCGATACACAACACTGTGGAATTCTACCGCGCAAAAAAAATGCTTGAGGAACTTCAAGGGTCACCGTGAGCCCGCGCGTATTCATATACGGTTCGCTCTTTTTCGTGTCATCGCTGCTGCTCCATGTCGTGATCTGGCGGGTCAGGGTCCCGCGGCATGATGCGCTGGGATTATTCCTGATTTTTTCGGTCGTCCCGGCGGTCCTGCTGGCAACGCTCCGCGCCGTGAACCTCGCGCCGGTCGGCGGCATTTCGGTTGCCCATATGCTTCTGCTGCATGCCGCGCTTTCCGTCTTCTACATATCCAGTTATCCGGCTGCCCAGGCGATCTCCCCTTCTCTCGATATCCTGCTCCTTATCGGTTCTTCGGCAAACTTGCGCATGACCAGGGAGGAGATACTGGCTAACTATGATGAAACCGTTCTGGTAAAGGCCCGCATTGACGACCTCGGCCGTTCCGCTCTGGCCAGCCGGCGGGGAGACACCTTCAGACTGACCATGGCCGGCAGGGCGGTCGTGCGGTTCTTCGCGATATACCGGAGCATGCTGGGGCTTCCGGCGGGCCAGGGATGAGCCTGAGCTGATGGGGCGCGATATCCGCATGATATGCATACTGGTCTGTTCTCCCTTCCTGATCGCGGCAGTGCATGCGGCATGGTCCAGGATCGATCGCAGTGGCCTGCCCCAGACGGTCGCGGCCAGATCTATCATCCTCGGATATCTGCCGGCAGCGATCATTTTATGGGAGGCGGTTTTTGCATCAGCTCCCTTCACCGCCGACTCCGCGCTCGCCGCCTTTTACTGTTTCGTGGTATACAGTTCGTTTTCCTATGCCTATTTCCATCTCTTCAACATGAGCGAAACCGCTCGGAGGATCAGGATCATCAATGAGATACACAGGGCCGGCGCCATGCGCTATGAACAATTGACCGCCATGTACCGGTCCCGGGATATTATTGAACTCCGGCTGAACAGACTCGTTGCCATGAAAGAATTGAGACTCCATGACGGCTGCTATGCGATGAACGGCAGGCTGCTCTACCTCGCGGCGTTATTCATTTCCAGGTGGAGAAGGCTGATAGGCTTCAGGGAGATGAGGGAGACACGTACCGGGGGAAGACCGCAATGAATTGTTACGCCTGCGGCAGTGACCGGACCAGGCCCTCGCGGACAGTGCATGGCATCACGATCTTCGGCTGCGATGACTGCCGTCTTTTTTGGGTCCCGGACATCCCGATCCGTCAGGTGAACGAATATTATGCTGACGGGTATTTTAATCTCAAGGATAGTGTTTCAGGTTACCGGGACTATCTTGCGGAGGAGCGTCTTCATCGGAAAAACAGCCGCATCCTCTTGAAGGCGGCTCTTCGCTGTTTTCAGTCCCGCGGGAAACGCAGGGTCCTCGATGTCGGCTGCGCCTACGGCTTTCTCCTCGACGAGGCCCGGAAAATGGGTCTGGAAGGTCACGGCGTCGAGTTGTCCGAAAAGGCGGCGCTCTATGCGAGAGATGCCCTGCATCTGGATGTCCGCCGAGGCACGCTCCACGCTCAGGGGTTCCCCGAGGCCCACTTTGACATGATATTTGTGGTCGGGACGCTGGAGCACCTGACCGATCCGTTGCGGGAGCTGGAGGAAATTGCGCGACTGCTCCGGCCCGACGGCGTCCTCGTTATAACAACCATCAATACAGAGGGCTTGCTCCCGTTTTTTTCCTGGAAGCCGCCGGAGCATCTGTATTACTTCAGCGCCCGCAACCTTGCCATGTTGCTGGAAAAGAGTTCTTTGGGCATCCTCTCGGTCCGGACCCACTGGAGTTATTACAGGGTGACGGACCTGCTGTACCGGATGAGACAGTTCTTCTCGGCGCGGGTCCAGGACCCGGCAACTAAGCTGCTCGGGAGGACAAAACCAGGGGGATGCTACCTGAAGATTCCGACCAATGAAATGCGTGTTATTGCCCGGAGGAAAACCTGACGCCGCAATCGTCGCTGCGCCTCCATCCTCGGCTGAGACACATCTGCCTGACACGTCTGCCTTGCCGCCTGATGCAACGATAAGGTACAATTTCTATCGTCATGAAAATTACCGGCCACACAAAGATAACAGGGCTCTTCGGATATCCGGTTGAACACACGCTGTCCCCAGCGATGCACAACGCGGCATTCGAACGTCTGGGCATTGATTACTGCTATGTCCCCTTTCTCGTTCATCCTGATTCCCTTGGCCGGGCCGTGGCGGCTGTCAGGGCCCTGAACCTTGCCGGCGTCAATGTCACCGTCCCTCATAAGGAGACGGTCATCCCCCTGCTCGACCGCGTTGATGAGGAGGCGACCTTTATCGGAGCAGTCAACACAGTTGTCAACACAAGTGGAAAACTGAGCGGGTACAACACCGACGGCAGGGGGTTTATGCGGTCGCTTGAGGAGAAGGGCATTTCTGTTGAAGGGAAAAAGATTCTCGTGGCAGGCGCTGGCGGCGCGTCCCGGGCCATAGGGTACTATCTGAGTGAAAAGGTATCCTCATTACACCTCTATGATACCGACAGCAGTCGTCTCGGCAGGCTCGTCTCAGACCTGGGGAAGATACGCGGCAATGTCAGGGGCCTTGATGCGCCGGCCGGCCTGAAAGAGTACCAGATCATCATCAACGCCACGCCGCTGGGCCTGAAAAAAGACGACCCCTCTCCCTTTGACCTCGCTGCCCTCTCGCAGGACCACGTGGTATGCGACCTCATCTACAAGAAGACCCGCCTCCTTGACGAGGCGGAAAAGAAGGGATGTGTCACCATGGATGGCCTCGGCATGCTCCTATGGCAGGGGGTGCTCGCCTTCGAGCGCTGGACAGGGGTCCTGCCGCCGGTTGACGTGATGAGAGCAGCCCTCCTTTCAGCAATAGCCTGAAATCTGGCACATTATTTGCCTTCTCGCCTTTACTTAATGGCCCCCATATGATAGAATTCTGCATGAAGAAGGTTTTGCTCCTCCTCCTGTCAGTAGGTCTTTTTTCTCTTTTTTTTCTTATGGTTAAAGGCGAGCGCTCCGGCAAAACCGATGTGTTGCAGAAGGGAGATTCCTACATGGAAGGGCTGCGATTGGTCCATAAGAATAAAGGCAGCCAGGACTGGACCCTGACAGCACGGCGGGCGGATATAACCCCGCAGGGCGATCAGGCATACCTGTCCGGCATTACCATGGCCTTTGCCGGCAAGGGGGTCACCGTAACAGCTGACAAGGGCCTCTACCGCATCCCTGACCGGTACCTGTCTGTGGACGGCAGTGTCGTTGCCAGGGGGGAGAACTTCACGGTCATTGCCGAGGGCGCGGAATTCGACAGCGCCTCAGGCAATCTCAAAACCGGCGGTCCTGTCTTCATCGAAGGCAAGAAGTTCCGCGTGAAAGGCAGGGGCATGCTGGCGGAAAACTCCGGCCAGAAGGTCAGGATACTTAATGATGTTACGGCATTGTTCAACTAATCTGGTTATTATCGGAATGCTCCTCTCCGCCTCTGCGCAGGCGGTCTTCGGGGCGCCGGAGGCGAAGATAAAGGGACCCATAAGGGTGACCTCCGAGACGCTTACAGCGGACAACAAGGCGCATACCGCATTTTTCGAGAAGAACGTTGTCGCCCGGACAGGCGAAATGACCATATACGCAGACACCATGCTCGTGCATTACACCGATGGGAGCGGCGAGGTGACCCGGATCGACGCCGCGGGGAACGTCCGGCTGCATAAGGGCACGCGCATCATCACCTCCCGCGAGGCGGTCTATCTCGCCGCGGAAGACAAGGTCGTCTTCACCGGCGATCCCAAAGCGGTTGACGGCGAAAACGTGGTCACCGGCGCCGTCATGACCTACTTTATAACTGACGACCGTTCGATAGTCGAAAAGAGCAGAGTACTTCTGAAGAACAAAAAGGGACCCTGAATGCATCTCTTAGAGGTAAAAGGGCTGAGCAAGACGTACCATAAGCGGGCGGTGATCAGGGGCATCTCGCTCCACGCCTCAACAGGCGAGATCGTCGGCCTCCTGGGGCCAAACGGCGCGGGAAAGACGACCACCTTTTACAGCATCCTCGGTCTGGTCAGGCCGGAGAGCGGGAGCATCTCGCTCGACGGCCGGGACATCAGCAGACTGCCCATGTACCGCCGGGCGCTTATGGGCATCAGCTATCTGCCCCAGGAACCGTCCATATTCCGCAAGCTCTCGGTGGAAGACAATCTGAGGGCAGTGCTGGAGATCAAGGGACTGTCCAGGGACGAGATAGAGGCTGATGTTGCCCGCCTTCTCCGGGAGTTCAACCTTGAGGAGTGCGCAGGCCGCGACGGCTACCGCCTTTCCGGGGGGGAGCGGAGACGCGCCGAGATCGCCCGCGCCCTTGCGACGCGGCCGACCTTCATCCTCTTTGACGAGCCCTTTGCCGGCATCGATCCCCTTGCCATCGTCGAGCTCAAGAAGATGCTTACGTACCTGAGGGAACAGGGGCTGGGGGTCGTGATCACGGACCACAACGTCCGGGACACCCTATCGATCACCGACCGGGCGTATATAATCAGCAACGGCGAGATCCTGGATGAGGGCGCGCCGGACCGGCTCATCTCAAATCCCAGGGTAAAAGAGGTCTACCTCGGAGAGGAATTCAGACTCTGATGGCGCTCGAAAGCCGTCTCGAACTCAGACTCGCGCAGAAGCTGGTGCTGACGCCCCAGCTCCAGATGGCTATCAAGCTCCTGCAGATGCCGCAGTTGGAGCTTTCCCAGACCCTGAACCAGGAACTGGTCGAAAATCCGTTTCTCGAGGAATCCGTTGATTTCGAGGCCCAGGAGGAACCGACGCGGGAAGAGCGGGACTCGGCCGAACCGGCGGACGAGGAGCGCGACGACACCGAAATGCCCCTCGAGGAACTGGTCAGCTTCTCGGCTGAGGACTATTTCGAAGAACGGAGCTATGACGGCAAGGACCTCGGGTATTTCAATCCGGGCACAGTGTCGCAGCCGTCCTTTGAATACTTCCTCTCAAAGCCTTCAGACCTCTTCGACCACCTTCTCTGGCAGCTGCGGCTCTCCCGCGAAAACGAGCGGATCAGGTCCGTGGCGGAAGTGGTCATCGGCAATCTCGATGAAAACGGCTATCTCATGGTCTCTGACGAGGAGATCAGGGAGACGGCCCAGACGGATGCTGAGACCGTGGAACAGGCCGTGCGCCTCGTCCAGGGCTTCGACCCGCCGGGCATCGCCGCGCGTGACATCAGGGAGTGTCTCCTCCTGCAGCTGAAGCCCATCGGCCTTGAGGGGACGCTGGTGGAAAAGATCGTCCGAGGTGATCTCGACCTTGTCGGCAAGAGGAAGTATGCCCATATCGCCAGGCTGCATGAGGCCCCGCTCGACGACGTCCTGGCAGCGGTGAAGGTGATTGAGGGGCTCGACCCCAAGCCGGGGATCGGTTTTTCACCGTCGTCTGCCGATTACATCATCCCCGATGTCTACATCGTGAAGACCGACGAGGGATACCAGATCGTCCTCAACGATGAGGGCTTGCCGAGACTGCGCATCAACAGCTATTACCAGAAGCTCCTCAGCCGCAAGAACGAGATCCCGAAGGAGGAGCGCCAGTTCCTCGAAGACAAACTCCGCTCGGCTGTATGGCTGATGAAGAGCCTCGACCAGAGGAACAAGACGATCTACCGGGTGACCGAGTGCATCCTGCGGTTCCAGGGGGACTTCTTCGACCACGGCGTCGATGCCCTGAAGCCCCTGAACCTCAAGGATATCGCCGCTGAGCTGAGCCTGCACGAGAGCACCATCAGCAGGGTCACCTCCAACAAATACCTCTCTTGTCCCAGGGGCATCTACGGCTTCAGGTTCTTCTTCAGCAACGCCATCCCGAGCCGGACGGGCGAGATGTCCTCCACCACGGTCAAGGAGATGGTGCGGAAGATCATCACCGAGGAGGACATTCGGAAGCCCCTGAGCGACATGAACATCGTCGATATTTTCAAGAGCCAGAACATCACCATAGCGCGAAGGACCATCGCCAAGTACAGGGAAGAACTGAAGATACCATCGCAGAGCCAGCGCAAAAGATAAGCGCCGGGGCCAACGTTATTCTACAAAGGAGACAGACATGAAGATCGCAGTAAACGGAAGACACCTTGACATTACGCCCGCGCTGAAGAGTTACGCCGAAGATAAGGTCAGCAAGCTCGACCATTACCTCTCGGATATCTCCGAGGCTGTCGTGACGCTCAGCATAGAGAAGAAATACCGGCACAAGGCAGAGGTCCTTCTCAAGGCAAACGGCCTGCTTATACAGGCCGAAGGGGTGACCGACGAGATCTACTCCGCCATAGACGAGGTCTCGGAGAAACTGGAGCGCAGGATCAAGAAGTACAAGGAGAAACTGGTCGCCAGGAGGAAGACGCCCGCCAAACAGTCCGGCGCTGAGGCAGCGGCGCCGGAACCGGCCGCAGGCGGCGCCATCATCAAGAACAAGCGGTTTGAGCTGAAGCCGATGGGCCCTGACGAGGCGTCCATGCAGATGGAGCTCCTTGACAAGAACTTCTTCGTCTTCCTCAACGACAAGAGCGGCGACATCAACGTCATCTATCTCAGGCGGGACGGCAACTTCGGCCTCATCGAGCCGGTGAAATAACACCGGCCGTGGCACGCCGGACCCCTCCTTCGCCCGACCGCGCCGGAAGCAAGGCTGCGGCCGGCCCGTCCAGGGTCGTGATCATCACCGGATTGTCCGGCTCAGGGAAGACGGTCGGCCTGCGGGCGGTGGAGGACCTGGACTTCTTCTGCGTTGACAACCTCCCGGTCTCCCTCATCGGATCCCTCGTTGCAAAGACCGCGCGCGCGGCCCGGGGCCGCAACATCGCCATAGGCATAGACATCAGGGAACAGGAGTTCCTCTCAGGCATCCATCGCGTGCTGGGTTCCCTGAGAAAGAAACACCGTGTCGAGGTCCTCTTCCTCGATGCGGAGACCGACGTCCTCATCAGGAGATTCAAGGAGACGCGGCGGCCCCACCCCCTCGGAGGCGACCTGTCGGAGGCGATCCGGAAAGAGCGGCAGAGCCTCGCCGGTCTCAGGCGCGAGGCTGACCGCGTCATCGATACCTCTTCCCTCTCGCCCCATCAGCTGCGGAGGCTCATCACCGCCCTCTACCTTCCCGGGGGCGGCATGCGCGGCATGGGGGTCACCCTCACTTCCTTTGGTTTCAAGTACGGGGCCCCGCAGAATATCGACCTCCTCTTCGACGTCCGCTTCCTGCCGAACCCGCACTTCATCGCCGGCCTCAAACTGCTCGACGGCACGGACAAGAAGGTGGCTGACTTCGTTTTCAGGCACGCCGATACCCGGGAGTTCATGAAAAAGACGCTCGACCTGATACGCTTCCTTCTGCCTCGTTACGCTAAAGAAGGTCGTTCGTATCTCGCCATAGCGGTCGGCTGCACCGGCGGAAGGCACCGCTCGCCGGCCATCGTCGAGAAGATCGGGGCTGCGCTGAAAAAAGAGCCGATCGACCTGCGGATCATCCACCGGGACATTTCGTAAAGGCAACCGGACACCCTCTGTCCCGGTACGGGATAGCGGAGCATTCGCATTGACAACAGCAGCAGGTCTGCTACAATTTTTATACCATGTATCCGGCCCGTGCCCCCTTTGCGGCATCCGGGTTCATCATCAATTTCACCAGAGGAGGTCTTATGAAGGGAAACGAAAAGATCATCAAACAGCTGAACACCCGTCTCGCCGAGGAGCTGACCGCCATCAACCAGTACATGGTCCACGCGGAGATGTGCGACAACTGGATGTACGAGAAGCTGCACAAGGCGATCCAGAAGCGGGCCATCGACGAGATGAAGCACGCTGAGAAGCTCATATCACGCATCCTCTTCCTCGATGGCCGTCCCATTGTCAGCGACCTGCTGAAGATGCATATCGGCGCAGAAGTGCCCAAGATGCACCAGAGCGACCACGCTGCCGAAGAGTCTGCCATCAAAGGCTACAACGAGAGCATCAGGCTTGCCGCCGAAGTGGGGGACAACGGAACGCGCGAGCTCCTCGAGGCGATACTGAAGGAAGAAGAGGACCACATCGACTGGATCGAGGCCCAGCTCGACCAGATAACGCAACTGGGGGCGCAGAACTACCTCGTGGAGCAGACGGACTGATAACAGTCAGCGTCGGAAACGTCATCCCCTGTGGCTTAGGCGTCAGGACGCTGCGTGCGGGAATCCGGTCCGTGGAAGAATTCAAGCTCAAAGGAAGCGAATATATCGAACTGCACAGCCTCCTGAAGGTCACAGGAGTTTGCACCAGCGGCGGCATGGCAAAAAATTTGATCGCAGATGGAAAGGTCTCGGTCAATGGTACCGTAGAATTACGCAAACGATGCAAAATACGGGCAGGTCAGACTGTTACTTGTGAAGGCCGCGCCATAGCCGTCACGTGACCGCCTCACGGCTCATCCCGCCGTGCCGTGCCGGAGGCGCCGTTTGCAACAGGCTTGCAGCAGACAACCGCGCCGCGTCCCGCGCCGTCTCTGTTACGTGATATAATAGATGCGATGATCTATCTTGACAATAATGCCACCACGCCGGTTGACCCCGAAGTCTACGACGCGGTCTTCTCTTCCCTGAAAAGAGATATCGGAAACCCCTCAAGCACCCATGCGGCTGGCCTTCATGCGCGGGAGGCGATAGTAAAGGGCAGGGCGCGTGTTGCTGAGCTCATCGGCTGCGCGCCTGAGGAAATCATCTTTACCTCAGGGGGGACGGAGTCGAACAACCTCGCGATCCTCGGGACCGCCCTGCGTCAGGCGAAGGGACATATCATCACCTCCGCCATCGAACACCCCTCGGTGCTGAATGCCTGCAGATATCTCGAATCACTCGGCTTTGCCGTCACGTATGCCCCTGCCGATGCCGACGGCATCGTGAGCGTCGATGCGATACGCAAGGCGGTCCGCAGGGACACCCTCCTCATCACAGTGATGCACGCGAACAATGAAACAGGCGTGATACAGCCGGTTGCGGAAATCGGCAGCATCGCCGGCGAGCAGGGTATCGCCTTTCATGTTGATGCGGCGCAGTCTGTCGGCAAGATGCCCTTCAGCGTCGCCGACACGTCCATTCGGCTTATGACTCTGGTGTCTCACAAGTTTTACGGACCAAAGGGGATAGGCGCTCTTTACGTCAGGAAAGAGACGCCCCTCAAACCCATTCTCTTCGGCGCGGGTCATGAACAGGGGCTGCGGCCGGGCACCGAAAACGTCGCGGGCATCGTCGGGATAGGCAAGGCGTGCCAGATAGCCCTCCGTGACATGAAGTTGCGCGTCTCGCATACACGGGGACTGAGGGACCTGCTGTACTCTGTTCTGCAGGAGAAGATTCCCGGCGTCTCCCTCAACGGACATGTTTCACAGAGACTGCCCAATACCCTCAACATCCGGATTCCGGGGATACGGGCACTCGATCTTATCGAGAGGCTTAAGGACAGTGTCGCCGCCTCGGCGGGGTCGGCCTGTCATGCCGGCAAGGATTTCCCTTCCGCGGTACTGAAGGCGATGGGGCTTTCGGATAAAGAGGCCCTCTCATCAATCAGACTCAGCGTCGGCAAAGACAATACAGAGGAAGAAGCGCGCGAAGCTGCGGGGATCATTTCGCTGGCAGCCGCTGCCCTCGGAAACGGACAGTAGCGCACAGTGAACCTTCGCGCCGAACCGGCCTTCATGCCGCGGCTGCTCCTCCCCATACTGGCCGTCACCCTCCTCCTTTCTCTCTTCAGGCTCGGCTCGGTCCCGCTCTTCGACGTTGATGAGGCCGTTTTTTCCGAGGCCGCGCGGGAGATGGTCGAAGGCGGCGACTGGATAACGCCGACCTACAACGGCGTCAACCGCTATGACAAGCCGATACTCTTTTACTGGCTGATGGCGACGTCCTACCGCATCTTCGGAGTGAACGAATTCGGAGCGAGGTTCCCGTCGGCGCTCGCCGGGGTATTGCTGATACTCTGCCTCTTCCTCTTCAGCCTGCGCTCCGCCGGCAGGGAGGAGGCGCTGCATGCCGCAGTAGTCGCCGCCCTCTCCCTCTATTTTCTCGCCTATTCACGGGCAGCGGTCACAGACATGGCGCTTACCCTCTTTATCGGCCTGTCCCTTTTTTCGTTCTACAGGTGGTCCGGCGGCGAAGACGGAAAGAAACGGCACCTCTACGGGTTTTATCTGTTCTCATCTCTCGCCTTCCTTACGAAGGGGCTGATAGGCATCCTCTTCCCCTTCAGCATAGCGATCATCTACACGCTGGCAACCGAAGGATTCGGCGCGCTGAAGAGGATAATCAGTCCGGCCGGGGCCGCCCTTTTTATCGTGGTCTCCGGTCCGTGGTACGGCGCGCAGCTCATCATAAACGGACGCGAATTCGTGGAGCTGTTTTTCATCAAACACCATTTCACCAGATTCACGGGCGTCATATCAGGCCACAGTGGCCCTTTTTATTACTATATACCAGTCCTCCTTGCCGGTCTTTTCCCCTGGGCAGCCTATCTGCCTTCAGGCGTAGGCAGGGTATTTGCGGCAAAGGAACGGGTACATATCTTTGCCTTTGTCTGGTTCTCGGTCGTCTTTCTTTTTTTCTCGCTTTCGACCACGAAACTGCCCAATTACATCCTCCCCGCCCTTCCCGCGGCCTCTCTGCTGATCGCGGCGGGCATGACTATGGAGGACACCGCATGGGACCGGGTCTCGGACAGTATCCTGGCCCTCCTTGCCGGCCTGCTCTGCGCCGGCTCGGTCATCGCGCGACCATATGTCGCCAGGCTGGGGATAATTGATACGGACTGGCTGACAGCGATATCAGGGCTGATGCTTCT
The DNA here is from genome assembly GCA_021825805.1 of Nitrospirota bacterium. Classification (GTDB taxonomy): domain Bacteria; phylum Nitrospirota; class Thermodesulfovibrionia; order Thermodesulfovibrionales; family UBA6898; genus JAKAGF01. Next base: position 17,127 of record JAKAGF010000007.1, on the reverse strand, counting down.
CATGGCCGTCGTCAGCCTCTGCTCGGCGCTCAGGGGCAAACGGCGCTTTGATATCCTCTCCGGACTGATGCTCATCTTTCTCCTTGCGGTCCTTGTGAAAGGACTCCCCCTCGCAGGCGATCATCTGCAGGGCAGCCTGCACAAATACAGTCTCTATGCGAGGGAGAACCTCTCTTCCGAAGGCAGGCTTGCCGCATACGCCATAAACAACCCGAGCGTTGTCTTTTATTCCCGCCGCCGGGTCCTCACGCCAGGGGACCCTGATGCGCTTCGCGCGCTTGCAGCGGAACCAGGCCGGGTAATCGTCATAACCAGGGCCAAAGAGTCCGGAACCTTGACCAGCCTCGGTTTCACTATTCTCGAAAAGGATGACCGCTATGCGATTCTTGAAAGAAAATAAGACGCTCCTCCTTCTGGTCCTCGTACTGCCGCTCTTTATCTTTTACCTGGACGGCAGAATTATCAGCGCGGTCAGAGAGTTTCACCGCAAAGGGTCTGACCTGTATGTATTTCTTACCTCCCTTGATGCGTTTATTAACTTCCTGTCCCACGGCTCGACCCTTATGGTCATAGCGCTGGTCACACTCGTCACCGGGAGATACCGAAACAGGAGGCTCTTCGAAACAGGCAAGGCCCTCGTCGTGAGCTTTGCCGCCTCAGGCATCCTGGCGCAGGCGCTGAAACATCTCATCGGCAGGGCCAGGCCTCGGATCACCGACACCCTCCTCTTCATAGGACCCACCTTCAGGAGAGGATACGACTCTTTCCCTTCCGGGCACACTACCGTTGCCTTCTGTTTCGCCTACACCCTTTCGCAGCACTTTCCCCGGTATCGGGCCGTTTTCTATATCTTCGCGACGGTTGTCGGTCTCGAACGGGTCGAAAACACAGCCCATTTCTCCTCTGATGTGATCGCCGGCGCCTTAGTGGGGATCATCTCCGGCCAGGCGCTCTGCCGGTATCTCCTGCCGGCCCTTGAAAAAGGCGTTTTTGCCGCCCACGCTGACAAGACGGTCGGGGCATGAATCTCTCGTATCGCTGTTTCTGTTCGTTCGATTGCCACAACCTCATTTTTGTGCTAAGCATGTAGTACACATAGCGCCGGAGGTCGTGTATATTGCAGACGATCATATCTCTCACAACAGAAATAACCCTTCCCCTCGCGGGTAACGGCCAGGGCATCGGCCCGTGCCTGAAACCGACAAAAAAATCCGCGCCTGCGATGGAGATCGGCGTCTCCCTGAGAACGGTGCGGGTCACGGACTGCCGCCGGTTCGTCAGGCAGGCTGCTGAGGCGGGCGACGCGATAATTCCGGAGGGTTTCTCCGGCATCAGTCTCTGGTGGTGGATGCGCCGCCGCTTTGACATGGCTTACTGCATTCTTGCCGACGGAAAACCACGGGGAATAGCAGGCATCTACGATGCAAAGCCCGATATGACCGCATGGGTGGGCCTCGCCATCTTCGACAGCACGGGACGGGGTCTCGGCGCCGGCTCATCCGCGCTGAGGCTCCTGGCCGGCATAATGCGCAACAGCGGCGTACAGCGGCTTTTTGCGGGAGTGGAAGCGGGAAACGAGGCCGGTCTGGGGTTCTGGATAAAAAACGGCTTCTCCGTTAGCGCCAGGGAGAAGACAAAGACGATCCTGTCGGCTGATCTTTACACTCTATCGTGGAGGTGAGCGGTGGTAGATGAACTGAGAATCCGTTTTCCCAACATACCTGAGGCGCTCTCCGGCCTCCCTGAACTCGCATACAACCTCTGGTGGAGCTGGAACCCGCCGGCGCGAATGCTCTTTAAGAAACTGGACCGCGTCGCATGGAAAGAGAGCGGCCACAACCCGGTGAGGATGCTGAAGGAGCTCCCTCAGACGGCGCTGGAGCGCGCCTCGCGGGATGCGGAATACCTGCACCATTATAATGCCGTGATCGCCCGTTACCGCAGGGAGACGGCATCGCGGAGCGGATGGTTCCAGGAAGACGTGATGGACGCCGGGGCAAAAACAATCGCCTACTTCTCCGCGGAATACGGACTGCACCACTCTCTGCCTTTCTATGCCGGGGGGTTGGGGTTCCTGGCGGGAGACCATCTGAAGGAGTGCAGCGACCTCCGGGTCCCTCTCTTTGCGGTCGGGTTCATGTATCCCGAGGGGTACCTCAGACAGAAGATCCGCTCTGACGGATGGCAGGAGAATGTGGACGAGGTGCTCGACCGTGACGCGGCCCCCATCCTCAGGGTCCTGGACGGCAAGGGGGAACAACTCATAGTGAAGGTCCCACTCATCGAACCGGCGGTGCACGTTGCCCTCTGGAAGGTGTCGGTCGGCCGCGTCTCCCTGTATCTTCTCGATACGGACATCGACGAAAACGACCCGTGGAACCGGTCCATATCAGCCCATCTGTATATCGGAGACATCGAACAGAGGCTGAGGCAGGAGATCGTCCTGGGGATCGGCGGCAGCGAGGCCCTTGGCGTCATGGGCGTCACCCATTCCGTGCTCCATCTTAATGAGGGCCATCCTGCCTTCGCCATCCTCGAACGCATCAGGATAAGCGTCGCCGAAGGCGCCACATTCGAAGAAGCCGCCGCAGCCGTGCGCGCGACAACGGTCTTCACAACGCACACGCCGGTCCCGGCCGGCCATGACGTATTCCCCTTCGCCCTCATGGACAAGTATTTCAGCAGGTACTACCCTCTCCTCGGCCTCGGCAGGGAGGCGTTCCTCCAACTGGGTGTGCGTCCCGCAGAGCCGTCTGCCGGCTTTAACATGACCGCATTCGCCCTGCGGATGTCGGCCCATCATAACGGCGTCAGCATGCGGCATGGAGAGGTTGCGCGTCGCATGTGGATGCCCCTCTGGCCGGACATAAAGGAAGAGGACGTTCCCATCGCCTCCGTGACCAACGGCGTCCATGTCCCCTCGTGGATCGAACCGAAGATGGAACTCCTTTTCAACAAGTACCTTGGTCCCGGATGGCTCGATGATCATGACAACCCGGTCATCTGGGAGCTGGTGGATGATATTCCTGACGAGGAACTGTGGAAGGCCCACTTCTGGCTGAAGATGAAACTGCACAACTTCATCCGCGAGCAGGCGCGGAAGAGGTGGGTTGAAGACCGCATCAGCGCTACGAACGTCGTTGCGGGAGGGACGATCCTCGACCCGACAACCCTCACCATCGGCTTTGCCCGGCGGTTCGCCACGTATAAGCGGGCTGATCTGATCTTCCGGAACCTTGACCGCCTCAAACAGTTGCTGAACAACCGCTGGCAGCCGGTGCAGTTCATCTTCGCCGGCAAGGCCCATCCCGCGGACGATGCGGGGAAGCGCATACTGCAAAAAATCTTCTCCTTCGCCCTGGACCCCGGAATGGGAGGACGCATCGCCTTTGTGGAGAACTACGACGAACAGCTCGCCCAGTACCTGGTGCACGGCGTTGACGTATGGATGAACAACCCCCTGCCGCCCCTTGAGGCGAGCGGCACATCAGGCATGAAGGCGGCGGTCAACGGCATACCGCACCTGAGCATCGCCGACGGCTGGTGGATCGAAGGGTTCACCGGCGATAACGGATGGTCCTTCGGCCTGCGGGACGATCCGCCCGGGGGCCGCGATGCGGCAGACGCGGAGGAACTGTACGGCATCATTGAAAACAGGATCGTCCCTCTCTACTATAACGTGGATGAAGACGGCATACCCAGGGAATGGATACGCGTCATGAAAAAATCGATCATCAACTGCGCCCCCCGCTTCAGCGCCCGCAGGATGGTGAAGGAATATACGAAGAAGTTTTATCAGGCCGCCCTTAAGACCGCGTGAAAAGCGGATGAAAAGACGATACCGGCGGTCCGGGGATTCCCTCTGTTTGTCCCCCAGCCTGCCCTGCGGTAGGGGTATGTAACCCGCAAGGGGGAGGCAGGACAGGGGGACATCCCGCGCCACGCACGCATATATCACGTCACGAAAACAGTCGCCCGCTTCAGGTCGTCCAGCCTGCTGAGGAGATTATGATGTTTTTGTTCATCTGCGATGAGGTACGAAAGAATATACTTCGTTACGAAGAGCTCGCTGTTCTTAAGAGCCTCATCCGCAAGCTCAAGGGACTTGGCCTCAGCGGTCAGATGTTTGTTCAGGCCGTTTCCCAGGGCAGCAAGGTCATCGGGGCTCAGGACGAAGGGATCCTTCGTAACGCTGTCAATGAGCATCTGCTGCATGACCCTATGCTTCTGGGAGTCGTGCTTGATCATCTCCATTGTCATCCTGACGAGCTTGTTCCGGGTCTTCTTCATGAGCTCGTCGGCATACATGATGGTCTGGTCCTCCAGCCTCTGCCACTCCAGCATCAGATTAAGGAACTCCCTGGAAAGCTCCGCGGGTTTCCTCGTCTTTTCCCTCTTTGCCGTTCTTGCCGACATGGTGGTCCTCCTTCCCCGAGACGGATGTCATTCGCGCCGCATCTGCCGAGGTTTCAGTTTACCTTCATGCTACCAAATGCTGACCGGATGTCAAGAGGCCGCGCCGCTCTCCTGTTGACGCGCAAAAAGCCGGATGTTACTCTTTAGTATGCTCATGGCTGGCGGATATGAAACGCTGGACATCTCAGGGGACGCGGGCATCAGGGCCTTCGGCTCCACCCTGAAGGAACTCTTTATAAACGCGGCAACCGGCATGTACAGCCTGATAACTGATACAGGGTCCATAGCCGAGACCGTGACAGTGGAGGTTTCGGTCAAGAGCCATTCCCTCGAAGGCCTGCTCGTCTCATGGCTCAATGAGCTGGTATTCCGTTTCGATGCCCATGGCTTCACCGGAAAAAGTTTCAGCGTCATTTCATTCATTACCGGCGACAAGGACGCGGCCGATGCGGATGCCTTTTCCCTCTCCGCAACGGTTGCAGGGGAGACATTCGACCCCCGGCGTCATGAAGGCAGGCTGCTGATCAAGGCAGCGACGTATCACAACCTGCAGATAGAGAACATTGACGGAGTGTGGACGGCTGAGATCATTTTTGACATCTGAACATCAGGACGCAAGGCCAGTGTATGCAGACTCAAGGAGGTGAAAAGATGAGTATCGAACGGCTCAGAAGGATCGACGAAACACGACTTGAAGTCCCCATCGACTACCGGGAAGGGATGCGCGTGCACGGGATCATATACGTTGACAGCGCCCTTGAAAAAGGCCTCGAAGTCCAGTGCGTTAACCAGGTGGCTAATGTCGCCACCCTCCCGGGCATTATCAGGGCATCTTCGGCCATGCCGGATATCCATATGGGCTATGGCTTTCCGATAGGCGGGGTCGCTGCCTTCGATATCAGTGAGGGCATCATATCGCCGGGCGGCGTTGGCTACGATATAAATTGAGGAGTAAGACTCCTCAGGAGCAACCTCTCCAAGGGAGAGGCGCTTCCGAGGATAAGGGACCTCGTGGAGGTCCTTTACAACGACGTACCTTCCGGGGTCGGATCAAAGGGCAGGATCAGGCTCAGCGCTGCCGACGAACGGAAGCTCCTTCTGAAGGGCGCGCGGTGGGCGGTCGAAAACGGCATGGGCGAGGAGCCGGACCTCGAAAAGACGGAATCAGGCGGCATGATCGACGGCGCCGACCCCTCGCTCATCAGCGCCAAGGCCTACGAACGGGGCCGCAGTCAGCAGGGGACCCTGGGGTCGGGCAATCACTTCCTTGAGATACAATATGTCGACGAGATATACGACGAGAAGGCCGCAAACAGCCTCGGCCTGTTCCCGGACCAGGTCACGGTGATGATCCATACCGGCTCGCGGGGCTTCGGGCATCAGGTCTGTACTGATTTTCTCGAGGTGATGGAGCGGGCGGTCGGCAAGTACGGTTTCGTGCTTCCGGACAGGGAATTGGCCTGCGCGCCCTTCAGCAGTCCCGAGGCCGGGGATTATCTTGCGGCGATGCGCGCGGCTGCAAACTACGCATGGGCCAACCGCCAGTGCATCATGCACTGGACGAGGGAGGCCTTCATGAAGGTGCTCGGAAGATCGCCGCAGTCTCTCGGCATGGGGCTTGTATATGACGTGGCGCATAATATCGCAAAGGTGGAGGACCATGTGGTGAACGGCAGGAAGATGAAGCTGGTGGTCCACCGGAAAGGGGCCACGCGGGCCTTCCCGCCGGGACACCCTGAACTGCCCGCAGCCTACCGCCACGTGGGTCAGCCCGTCCTCATCCCAGGGGACATGGGCAGGGCCTCCTTTGTCCTCTTGGGCACGGAAAAGGCGATGGAAGAAACCTTCGGCTCCACCTGCCACGGCGCAGGCAGGATCATGTCCCGCCATCAGGCGATCAGGAAGGCCAAAGGCAGGGCGATCTGGAGAGAGCTTGCGGACAGGGGTATCATCGTTCGTTCCGCAGGACGTGAGACCCTGGCAGAGGAGATGAGCGAGGCGTACAAGGACATCTCGGATGTGGTTGATGTTGTGCACCGGGCAGGCATATCGAAAAAGGTGGCAAGGCTCAGGCCCCTTGGCGTTGTGAAAGGATAAAAGAATGCTGAAACTGAGAATAGGGAGGTTCTCCTACTCGAACCTCTTCCCCATATTCTACATGCTCGACAGGGAGGCTGACTGCTCTTTGTACGAGTTTATCGAGGGCGTCCCTTCCGAACTCAACAGAAAGATCCGCCAGGGCGAGATAGACGTGAGTCCCTCGTCCTCCATCGAGTATCTGAGGAACCAGGACCTCTACGACCTGATCCCGAACCATTCCATAAGCTCCAGGGGGCCGGTGGGCAGCATCTTCCTCTTCAGCAAAAGACCGATCGAGGCGCTGGACGGCCTGACCGTACTCACGACGTCCCAGTCCGAAACGTCGGTGGCGCTTCTGCGGATCATCCTCACGAAATTCTACGATATCTCGTGTCGCCTCATGCCGACTGCTGAACCCATATCCACTGCCCTGCGTTCGCATGAGGCATATCTGCTCATCGGCGATGACGCCCTGACCGAAGCGCTCAAGTGGCCGAAACTGCATATCTACGACCTGGGAGACCTCTGGTACAAGAACACGGGGCTTCCGTCGGTCTTCGCCCTCTGGATCGTGCGCAGACTCTGCTGCAGCGACCGGCCGGGGCTTGTGGAGCGTTTCAGGACAGACCTCGACCTGGCAAAAGACAGGGCGCTCAGGGATCTTTCCTCAGTTGCCGCGGCATCTCCCCTCAGACATATACTTACTTTGGAAGAACTGGTCGCGTACTGGAAGGGCATATCCTTCGATTTCGGGGATGAACACAGGCAGGGCCTCGACCTCTTCGGCGGATATGCGCGGCAGCTCGGCCTCATCTGAAAAGCAGCGCGATCCATTCCTAAAAAGGGACCCTTTTTCTCAAAAGAGAAACAGCTCCCAACCCCTGGCTTTGGTTTGCCTGATTTTTATATTGGCATAAATATTGTAAATGATTTAGAATAGCGTCCATTATTGAAACGAAAGGAGGTGATTTAGATGAAGAAAGCGATAGCAATCGTAATTTCCTTACTCTTTGTATTCGCGATCACATCAGTGACCTTCGCTGCAGAGGCAAAGAAAGAGGCCCCTGTAAAGGAGGAAAAGAAGGTCGAGAAGAAGGCATCCCCCAAGCAGGTCACCGGCGAAGTCGCAGCTGTCGACGCAAAGGCAAACACCCTGACCGTAAAGGGCAAGAAGGGCGATGTCACCGTCTCCGTGGATGACAAGACCAAGATCATGGCCGGCAAGGACAAGAAGGCCCTGGCCGACGTGAAGGCCGGCGACAAGGTCACCGTGAAGTACGTGGAGGCCGACGGCAAGAATACGGCAAAGCACGTGGAGATCAAGGCAGCTCCTGCGAAGAAAGAAGAGAAGAAGGCTGAGAAGGCAGCTCCTGCGGCAGCTCCCGCTGCAAAGCCTGCGGAGAAGAAGCCGAAGGCAGCTGGTTATTAATTCGGCATCTGAGTTTTTTTACAGGAATACCTCCTTGGGGAATTGAATTGAGCGGCGCCCTGAGGAGGTATTTTCTTTTATATAACGGAAACAAGAAGATGAATAAAGCAATGGATGCATACGAAAACTTCCCCCCGAGAGGTCTGTTGATTTCACTGCTGACAGGCATCGTCCTTTTGATGCTCTTTTCCGGATGCGCGCAGCAGCCGGTTGAGGAGATCAACGCGGCGCGGACCGCCGTCGACTCGGCCGCCGGCGAGGGGTCTGAAAAATACGCTCCAGCAGACGCCCGGAGGATCAACGCTGAAATGGCGGCCGCCCTGAACGAGGTGAAGGTCCAGGAGGCAAAGCTGTTCAGGGACTATAAAAAAGCGACCGTAATGCTAAACCGCGCAAAGGCGGACGCGGACGCGGTGAAGGCCTCGCTGCCGGCCAGGAAAGAAGAGGCGCGCAAAAAGGCGGTAGCGTCTGTTGAAGCCGCAATCACGGCAGTGGACGAGGCGAAAAACGTGATCGTAAGTATGGCCGGGAAAAGCGTGAAGAACGGCGCTGAGGCGATCGGAGCTGACGTCAAGGGCCTGGATGAGACCCTCGCCGATATCCTGCGGTTCATGAAGCAGGAAGATTACATAGCAGCGGATGAAAAGGCCTCCGCCCTGCGGGGGAAGGCTGAAGATATCGCCAGATCAGCCGGACAACCGGGCGAAAAGAAGAAAGGCTTGAAATAAGCTTGGCCCGCTTAGTGATTTTCAGCAGCTAATGCCTCGATAATTTTCGAGCAGCCTCCATCGCATAAATAAGCGGCATGGTCGTTCACATCCTCAAACCTCCGTCCGACTATTTTGGAGCACTCGAATTCATAATCGGTACATTTTATAAATCTGCCGATAGCGTCCGTGGCTTTGGGATTCATAAAATCAAGTTTACCGATTCCTTCCCTGATGCTGTTCATTCCGATGATCCATATTGCGGCGCCCAATGCCCCACAGGCTCCGCCGCTCAAGCCGATGCCGCCTGCAAATCCCGCAGCCATGACCGCATGTATGTTGGATACACCCATCTTTTTCGCCAGCATCGCCGAGCAGCTTGCCGGGGCGGAGGGCGCTTCGATATTTTTCCCTGAAAGAACGGAATTTATCTCGCTGAACGCTGCCGGCGCATACCTGACAGCCATACGCATGCAGCCTATGGTCCCGCCTTTTATAAGGAAATATGTAAACATTTGCATAGATGATGATGACTTGTCTATGCCGGTTATTTCGATGCAATTTATTTTTTTGTTGAGAGTTCGGAAGGACTCCACAAGACTTTGTGCCGCAATAATCGCCCCGGCTTCAGCTTGCGGACCAGGGCCAAGAAGCCGATACGCCTGCGCTCCTGCCGCAAGTGTCGAGCCCCAAAGCATGCCGCATTGATAGCCATGTTGCATTATTCCACCTGCCAAAGGCATGGCGGCCTGCTCCTCGGGTTTCATCGGGTGATCAAATGCGTGGTTGAGAACTCTCAACAGTGATCCTGATCATGCAATTTTGAAAAATTTCCTCACCGTTCCTATCGGTGATATCTTTCTTTTTGCTTTGGTCATCATGTCTCCTCTTATTTTTCAGACAATTCTACTTTTTTCTTCTTGAATCTCCGAATTTTATTTTTGAAGAAACTCAAGCAACTCTTGATCGGTAGATATCTCTTTGATCATAGCTAAAAGGGATTTATGTATATTGTTGCCTAAATATTCTACGCCTGATCCTTCCTTGGATTCATATTCACCTTGATATGCTTTAACAAAAACTCCATTTGAAATAGGAACACGACTCACCGTTAATTTCAATGCTATCTTCGAATGATGCTCGTCGAAACAAAGCCACTGCACGCAAAATTATTATCCACTCCCCAGATGGCTGTCAACAAAAAAATGCGCCTTGCCACCCCGTGACAGTCCCCTGAGTCTCTGCAACCTCATTATTTCTTTTGCTCCTCGCGAACCGGCCAACCGCCCAACGTCAGGTTTATTGACCTTCCGAGGGACCTTTAAGATACAATAGGCTATGCGTCTCGACAAACATATGTTCAAGGACTACTTTCTGCGGATGTCCCTGAACAAGAAACTGACGGCCATGATGCTTCTGCTGAGTCTGAGCCTCATATCGATCTACATATTCCTTTATTATCAGACGGAACGCACGGTATACCGGGAGCTGGCCCAGCAGACTTCGGAACTCTCCAAGGCCATTCAGGTCGGCGTGGAAGAGGTGACCAGCAGCGGGGCAACGGATGAAAAAAGGCTCCAGAATTATCTTCAGAAGCTGAACACAAGGGGCGTCAAGGAGCTTTCCGTCATCAGCAACACCGACAAGATCATCTCCAGCTCCAACCCCAAGAACGTAGGCAAATGGATCACCACCAAGAAGAAGGAGCTGATCTTCAAGGCCGAACTGGGCGAGCCGGTCACCGGCGAGACGGGGCATTCCTACAACGTCATCATTCCGGTGGTTGCCGGGGAAAAGCATTACGGCTACATCCACCTCACGATAAACACAGAGGACTTCTCGGGGCTCATGCGCAAGCGGCTCCTGCAGAGGATGCTGGCTGCGGTCGTTGTCTTCGGTTTGGGCATCGTCTTCATCGTCTATCTTGCAAAGCGCTACACCAAGCCTATCGAAGAGGTGGTGGAGGCCGCCCGCATGGTAGCCGGCGGCGACCTCAACCAGTCTCTCGAGACCGAGAGGAAGGACGAGATAGGCGAACTCACCCATAGCTTCAACTATATGGTACGGAGGCTGCGGGAGGAGCGGGAACTCGAGGAACGGCTCCGCAAGGCCGAGCACCTGGCCGGCATCGGCCAGTTCTCCACGAGCATCGCCCACGAGATACGCAACCCCCTGAACTTCATCAGCCTCTCCATCGACCACATGAAGGAACGGTACCGTCCCGCGGAACCCGACAGCAAGGCATTCGATTCCCTTATCAGCAATATCAAGAAGGAGATCCAGCGGGTGAGCGGCTTTGCGGAAAGCTTCCTCGAATACGGCCGGCCCCTTGAGCTGAGGCTTGAGAAAGCCGGGATAGTGGAGCTGATCGAGGACGTCCTGAGCCTTGTAATGGCAAAGGCCGAGAAGGAGAACATCGAGATCGTGCGGGAGTACGGGATAGAGCCGGAGCTCTTCATGGACAGCGAATTCATAAAGACCTGTTTTTACAATGTGATCCTCAACGCCTTCCAGGCGATGCCCCGGGGCGGCGCTCTAACCATCAGGACAATGCCCCAGGACCGCTGGTTTTGCGTCTGCATCGCCGACAACGGCGTGGGCATATCCGAGGAGAAGGCGGCCCGGATCTTCACCCCCTTCTTCACCACGAAGAGCAAGGGCCTCGGCCTCGGCCTCGCCCTCACCAAGCGGGTCATCGAGGAACACGGGGGCAGGGTTGATTTCAGATCAACAGAGGGCGTGGGGAGCACGGTGACTATACTATTGCCCATGGAAAAGGAGAGATAAGATGCCGGTCGTTCTTGTGGTGGATGACGAGCCCCTGCAGCGCGACATTCTCAAGACCATACTGCAGGATGAAGGATTCGAAACGCATGTCGCGGCGTCGGGCGAGGAGGCCATAACGATCGCCCGTGAGTTCCGGCCGGATGTGATCCTGAGCGACCTGAAGATGGAAGGCATGGACGGCATCGAGCTTATCGAGCGGGTAGCAGAGCTCAAGTCGTCCTCCAGGGAGTTCTTCGATCCCACTATCATCATCATGACGGCCCACGGCACGATATCCTCGGCAGTCGAGGCGATGCGCCGGGGCGCCTTCGATTACCTCACCAAACCCCTTAACAAGGACTCCCTCATCCTCACCGTCAGGCGCGGGTCCGAGAGGACCGACCTCCTGAGGGAGAACCTCCAGCTTCACCGTGAACTCTACGACCGGTTCAGGATCGAGGGGATCGTCGGCAAGTCCCCAAAGATGCAGGAGGCGATCGAGATCATGCGCAAGGTCTCGGGCAGCCCGGCGACTGTACTCATCCTCGGCGAAAGCGGCACCGGGAAGGAACTGGTCGCGCGGGCCATCCATTACAACAGCCCGAGGAGATCGAGGGCATTCACCGCCCTGAACTGCGCGTCCATCCCCGAGAACCTTTTCGAAAGCGAGCTTTTCGGGTACGAGCCGGGGGCATTCACCGGCGCGGCCACGCGGAGGATCGGGCTCTTCGAGGCGACCAACGGCGGCACCCTCTTCCTCGACGAGATCGGGGACATGCCGCAGTTGATGCAGTCAAAGCTCCTGCGGGTGATACAGGACAGGGAGATCCGCCGTCTCGGAGGCAAGGACGCGATCAAGGTGGACGTGCGGATAATCAGCGCAACGAACAAGGACCTCGAGAAGGAGCTTGCGAAAGGGCATTTCAGGGAAGACCTCTACTACCGCCTCCGTGTCGTCAGCATCGACCTGCCGCCGCTGCGCGACCGGAAGAACGACGTCCCGGAACTGATCGCCTTTTTCATCAACAAATATAACGCCGAATTCGGAAAGCGCCTGAAAAACGCAGAGCCTGCCGCTGTCAAGGCCCTCGCGGAGTACAGCTGGCCCGGTAATATCAGGCAGCTTGAGTCTGTGATCGAGCGCGCAGTTATCATGAGTGACGGCGACAGCGTCCGCGTTAAGGACATCAAGGGGGAATTGAGGACCTTCCAGGCTTCGGACTGCTTTGACTTCGACCTGCCGGAGGAAGGGCTGAACTTCGAGGAGCTCGAGGAAAAACTCCTCCGCAAGGCGATGACAAAGGCGAACGGGGTTGTGGCAAAGGCCGCCAAGCTCCTCGGGATGAGCTACAAGACCTTCTGGTACCGGTGGGAGAAGCTCAGCCCCAACAGCCCTCCGAACAAGAAGGACCTGCCTCCTGAATAGCCGGGATAATCCCGGTCCCCACTTATCCCCTTTCCATCCAACCCTCTCTTTTCAACTGGAATTGTCTTCAAAATCCGTTATAATTATCCAGAGTTCATCATGAGGAGGCCTACATGAGAAAGAAGGTTGTTCTTGCGATTGCATGCTGCGCCGTTCTGGTCCTGGTTGCCGGAATTGCGCTGTCAGCGGAAAGCGTGAAGTACGCCATCCATTATCCGGCCGGATACCGCACCTGGGCCCATGTAAAGTCCATGGTGATCCAGCAGGGTCATCCCCTCTATGAGACATTCGGCGGAATACACCATATCTACGCCAACAGCAAGGCGCTGGAGGCGATGAAGACGGGCGCACTCTATCCCGACGGATCGATTCTCGTCTTCGACCTCCTTGAGGCGAAGACCGAAAACAATGCGGTCACCGAAGGGCCGCGAAAGATGCTCTATGTCATGCAGAAGAGCGCAATCAAGTTCGCCGTTACCGGCGGATGGGGGTTCGGCGGTTTCAAGGACGATTCCAAAGACCGCTCGGACATCGACCCCCGGACAGCCTGTTTTGCGTGCCATGAGGAGAGGAAACAGAACGACTTCGTATTCACCAACTATCGGTGATGAGCTCCGGCAGATGCTGAGAAGGGGTTGAACCGCTCCGCCTTCAAGGCTAATCGACCAGAAGGAAGGCGCACTTGAGGTATTCCGTCTCCGGCATCGAGAGTAACACCGGATGGTCTTTGTCCTGGGAGCGCAGGTCAAGGAGCCTGATGCTCCGCCCCGCATCCCGTGACGCGTCCCTGAGCATATCGACGAAGATATCTCTTCCGAGGTGGTACGAGCACGACGAGGTGGCGAGCAGTCCCCCGCGCCTGAGAAGCCGCATGCAGGTCCCGTTCAACTCGCGGTAGGCCTTCACCGCCTCCTTCAATTTTGCGCCGCTCTTCACAAAAGCCGGCGGATCGAGGACGATAAAATCATGCCTTTCCTCACCTTCCCGCAGCTCGGCGCCTGCAAAGGAAAAAACGTCGCTCCTGAGAAACCGGACACTGCCGCTGAGGCTGTTGAGGGAGGCATTTCGCTCCGCCTGACTGACCGCCCGCTCGGACTCATCAACTCCCGTCACCTCCGCGCCCGCTGCTGCCGCTGCCAGCGACCATGAACCTGAGTAACAGAAAAGGTCGAGCCCCCTGCCTCCCGTGATCAGCCCGCTGAAGGCCCTCCGGTTCTCCTTCTGGTCGAGAAAGTATCCCGTCTTCTGGCCCTCAAGAAGGTCCACCTCAAGGAGCAGGCCGTTTTCATGGACCAACGGCAAGGGATGCGCATCGCCCTTCACCACTTCCCTGTACCGGGGAAGTCCTTCCAGGTCCCTGCTCCTCCCCTCGTTTTTTATCACGATCGCCTCAGGATTGAGGACCTCATCGAGCAGACTGATGAGCATATCCTTCATGCGCTCCATGCCGAGGGTCAGTATCTGCACGGCGATGCTGCCGGCATAGCGGTCGACAATGAGGCCTGGGAGATAATCAGCCTCGCTGTAAACGAGACGGACCGCGTCCCTGCCCCGGAAGAACCGCTCCCGCATCCTGACCGCGTCCATGATCCGCGCCCTGAGGAATTCCCGGTCAATCCGCCGGCGCCGGCGCGTAAGAATACGGACCGCTATGAGGCTGTTGGGATTGATGTATCCGGCTCCGAGAAAATGCTCCCGCATGTCGAGGACCTCGACAATGGACCCCGGCTCATAGTCCCTGACGGACTCGCTGATTTCATTGGAGAAGACCCATAGATGGCCGCTGTGCAGCCTCCTGGACCTCTTGACATGCAGCTTCTGCGTCATTGCTTCAGGAAAAGCAGGAAGCCGTTTGCAAAGTAGACGATGCCGAGGATGCCGGTCGCCAGGCCGGCGAACCAGACAGGCTTCTTCTTCAGCAGGGCCGCGATAGAGGACAGAAGGATGGCGATCTGCAGAAAGATGACCGCCATGCCGAACGCCTTGGAATGGACCTGGGCATCGTCACGCACCTTTTCAAGATTTCGGGCGTCTTTTTCGATCGTCGCCTTCTCCTCGTCGTATTTCTTTATCTTCCTGCCGTAGGCGTCGATCCTCTTCTGATAGTCTTCATCAACGGGCCGGGACGCCTTCGATCCCATGGCCTTCAGTTCGAGTTCCAGTTTGTCCTTCTGCATCTCGTAGATGTATCCCTTGATGCTTTTCGCCTGATAATAGGACCACTGGTCCGAAGCCTGCGTCTGGCTGAGGATGGACCGGGTCGAAAAATTGCCGCCCTTGAAGGTCGAGAGCGTCGCGCAGACCGCCAGAATGACCGTTGTCAGGGCGAGGTAGTTGAGCCACTTTTCCTTTTTCTCTTCTGCCATGCTTTGATCCCTTTCCGTACCTTGAAACTTGAAATCAGAGACTCCCTGTATCCGCGATGCGGTGTTACATTATATCCGAAGTGACGAGGGGAACGGTACAGGCAGGCGGGAAAAGGACAGCAAGAAACGCGGGAACAAAAACCCCGCCGCTTTCACCATGGAGCACGCGGCGGATCTACTGTTTCAGCTTCTTGAGGGGCTCGAGGCACTCCACAAGCTGCTGGCACTTCTGTTTAGCCACCTCCGGCTTGTTTCCCACGTATTCGAGCACATCGATGGTCCGGGAGGCCTCGGAAAGGCTGTCGCCGAGCTGCTTGAAGTCGGAACGGAATGAGGCCAGCATGCGGTTTAATTCGTATGCGGTTTCCTTGAAGTCGTCCTCTTTTCTGAGCCATATGTTGACGGCAAGATTGCCGTCAGCGGCATTTTCTATGTCCTTGCTCAGCCGGTAGAGGGGGCCGGCGGACTTGTAGCGCACATATCGGAGATAGATGAAGAGGGCGGCTATGGTGAAGATGATGGCAAATATGCTGGAGTATATCAGATAGGTCCGCGTGATCTCCCCGACGGTGCCGGCGCTGATGTGGCTCCGCCACCGCATCGCCTCTATATTCCGGTATGACAGAAAGTTGAAGATGCTGAGGTCGAGGAGGAGGCCGGCGGAACATATCATGATGATCCACAGAATGATCCTGCCCTGGTATCCCTTGTCTATAAAATAATTCCTTCGTTTGTAGTCCGGCATGGTCCCTCCTATTTATCGTGACACGAGGTGCAGAGCTTTGCGTTGCTCGTAGCCAGTTTCTTCGGCAGTTTCGAATACATGTCATGGCAGGTCCCGCACCCGATCCTGCCGCTGAAGAGCCTCAGCTTCTTGTCCAGCATCGATACCGGCTGCAGCCCGCCCTTCCTCATGCGGCTTTCCCGGTAATTGACGCCGATCGGATGAGAGCCGCTGTCGTGACTCCAAACCCCCTCCCCGAAGTTGAAGCCGACCTCCTTGCCGACACTGCCGTCATGGCAACTGATACATTCCATGGACATCGGATCAAGCGGCTTGGTCTGGTCTGTCACCGTGTATCTGCTCCCCAGGTGGGCGGTGGAGACCACCTCGATATGGCTGTCCATGGTCCTCTTGGTCTGATGGCAGGAGAGGCAGAAATCCCTGCCGACAATAAGACGTCTCAGGAAATAGGTCTTGCTGCCAAAAGAGGTAAAACGGTTCTCATGAATATTGTGGCAGGTATTGCAGGTGATCCTGCCGTTTGACAGGGGAAAGTCCGCCGGGACCTTCACCAGCTCCGGAACGATATCAACTGGGTGTGAAGAATTCCTCGTGAGCTTCCTGTGACAGCCCTGGCACATGGCGGTGATGGATGTCCTCATGGCCCTGGGATGGTCCGATGCATCGATATGGCATTTCTGGCATTCATCCTCTGAAAACATATGCGGATTTTCCGACACTGTATGGGCGATAAAAGCGGTCGCCGCAAGCACAGCCGCGGCAAGGAGGAATAACAGCGCCTTCATACCTTTATCTCCGCGAGTATTTTCTTAAGCTCCTGCATTTGCTCCGCCATCTTGAGCCTCGTGGCAGCGGCGCCCTCCATGTTCCCGGCCTCGATTAACTCCCTGAGGGCAAGGGCGTCTCGCTGCATGTCCTGGATGCCGTTTCGCACCTGCTGGTACCGGCTCCCGTATATCCGGGCGAAATTATTCAAGGAATCGGCTATGGTATGGATCATGTCGTCTTCCCTGAACCTGATGGCCACATCGAACTTCCCCTCGCTGAGCTGCCGCGCTGCCATCCTCGTCCTGACGAGGGGCCCGACGATCTTGTGGGTATGGAGGACGCCGATCACCGCTATCCCGAACATGGCGATCAGCCCGAACCCGATGAAGATGAAGGCGCTTTCCCTGATCACCTCGAACTTATAA
>JAKAGF010000147.1 GCA_021825805.1 Nitrospirota bacterium | reverse complement strand
GCCAGCGCTTGCGATTCCGGCTTGTTGCCAACCCAATAAAAACCATCAAGGAAGCAAAGAGCACGCTACCAGATGGTTTTAATATTTGAAAGCTTCCGGAGCATTGCGTCTTTGGTAATTAGCGGGAGTTCAAGGTGTTTTGCTGTAGCCACGATGATTTTATCATGCAGTTCCGGCAGGTCTTTCAGGTCAAGCATTGCTTCGAGGATGGGGTAATCAAGTGCCATGATAACGAAATTTTCGCTGTCGCGGACTTGTCTGAATAGTTTTCTAAAATCAAAAGACACCCGCTTCTTCTCGAAAATGCTCATGGCCTCAGCTATTACGATAGAGGGTATAACAATGACACTCTCTCCACGTTCGCAATATGTGAAGGTTTTTGCTGCCTTATCCCCCAGTTTGGGACTATTGGTGAACCACCAGACACGGGCGTGCGTGTCAGATACAAAGTTCATGAGAGGTCAGATTTTGACAGAGCTGTATAACGAAGAGCGTGCAGCATTAATGTCAGTTTCAGTAATATCGACTCCTTTTATAATACCCTTCAGCTTCACAAGGCGAGTTCCTGAAGGCGTTGCTTTCCGGAGTATGGATGATTTAAGCATGGCAACGTCCTGCTCAATCGACGCAATCCGGCTAAGGGTATCGATATCTTCTTTTAATGCTGTCTGTTTCAAGTCTGCTCCCCTCTTGTATAACTTTTGTATTAATCTAACACGTAAACAATGCATTGTCAAAAAGGGAGAACGATATCAACATGACTGAACCTATCCTCCCTCCCCTAAAGCCCATTCCCATCATGGACTTTATGCATGCCCGTCCTCTTCGATATACAACATCAGGGTTTACAAACCCATCTCCATTAATCCATTTTCCTCGGATTATGCTTCTTGTGAAAAATCTTCTTGTTGTTCGCGTCGAGCATGCGGTGCAGCCGCTTCCGTTCTCTGGGAGTGAGTTTTCCGTCAGCGCTCAGCCTGGCCTCCCTGTCCTTGATCTTATCGAGCTTCAACTGCACCCGCGCAGCCTCGGCACGGGTGAGCTCGCCCGATGCTATGCCGTCATCGATCCTGCGCTGCTGCTCCTCGATGCGCTCCCTGATGCCGGGCGCATTGACGCTTCCCGCAAATACATTCCCGGAAAATACGGCCAGCATCCCAGCGATTACCACTGCCATAAATATTTTTTTCATGTCTTCCTCCTTCCGGTATTGTCCATATGCAGAACTTTCTCGTCCTTCCCGACGCGTAGACGTAAGGTTATTCTACCATCTCCGCAAAAACAGCGAGGATTTTTCCGCGCTATGCTTTTCAGTTTGAATCTCCACGCATTATCGGCTGTCGCAGCCTGAGCCTTATCTGTTATAATTCACTATGTTCGAGGCGCTCATCATGGGAATCGTGCAGGGCCTGACCGAGTTCCTGCCGGTCAGCAGCACCGCGCATCTCATCCTCTTCCCCTGGTTTTTCGGCTGGAAAGGGGAACTCGATTCCCTCACCTTTGACGTCGCCCTGCACGCAGGCACTCTCATAGCCCTCCTCATCTGCTTCTGGAGGGACTGGATCGAAATGCTCTTCAGCAGGCGCCGCCTTCTCTTCCTGATCATCATAGCCACGGTTCCAGCGGGAGTGCTCGGCAAACTCTTCAACGACATGATCGAGGAAAGGCTGCGCAGCCCCTACATCATAAGCGCATCACTCGTTGTCATAGGCATATTCATGCTCCTTGCCGAGACCGGCCGAAAGCGGCGCTCCCTTGACGGCCTCGCCATAGGTGATGCCGTGTCCATCGGCCTTTCCCAGGCGGTTGCCCTCATACCAGGCGTCTCCCGCTCGGGCATCACCATAGCAAGCGGCCTTCTGCGCGGGTTCGACAGGGAGTCGGCTGCCCGGTTTTCTTTCCTCCTTTCAACTCCGGTGATCGCAGGGGCCGTGCTTCTTCATATGAAGAAGATGCTTTCATCCCCTGTGCAGCATGACCTGCGGCTCTTCAGTGTCGGGGTCATATCCTCGGCTGTGACCGGGTTTATTGCCATCAAGTTCCTGCTCGGCTTCCTGCGACGGCATGGTCTTCACGCGTTCGCCTATTACCGCTTTGCTCTCGCAGCCGTAATTCTGACGGCGCTGTGGCTGAAACGATGAAGGGCCTGCGCCGCCAGATTCTCGGCGTGCTGTCGCTTTGCGCTGGAGTGTATCTCTGCCTGAGCCTCTACAGCTATTACCGCTGGGACCCCTCCTTTTTCACGTACACAGCCGCGCCCGCGCGCAACATCGGGGGGATCGTCGGCTCGCATCTCTCCGACCTGCTGATGACTGTTGCCGGGTTCGCCTCCTATTCTGTCCCTTTTTTCCTTCTCGTCTACGGGGTGAGGAGGATATTGGCAAAGGAGCGGCACATCCTGAATGCGGCCGGCGCCGCGCTCCTCATCTTCTCCTCCTCCCTGCTCCTTCATCTTGTCTGGGGTACATTCGGCCTGCATGCTGAATCGAGGTCCGGAGGACTATCCGGTTTTTATATCGGCGGATTTCTCGAACGGTTTTTTTCCCTGCCCGGGGCCTACATACTGTCCCTGGCGCTCTTCTTCACCTCAGCCGTTATCCTCATGCCTTTTTCAGGCGTGGCTCTCGGACGCAGGACCAAATCTCTCGTGCCGGAACCGCCTGTTGAACCTGAAAAGGGGGCTCTCGCCGAAGAAATCCTCATCGGCCGGTCCGCTGCCGCAGAAGCCGGACCGCCTCCGGCAGAGGTCCCTGCTCCGGCTGAACCCCTGCTGTTTGATCACAAACCCGGCGCTGAAGAAAAACCAAGGCCCGCCCCGCGCGCGCCAAGACCGAGGGCCCTGAAGCCGCCTGCCGCGGGTTCAGCATACGAGATGCCTCCGGTCGAGCTCCTGACGCTCTATGACACCTCGTCCATCCGGCCCTCCAAGGAAGAACTGCTGACAAACTCCTCCCTGCTGGAGACAAAGCTGGCGGACTTCGATGTTGAAGGAAAGATCACCCATGTCCATGCGGGGCCGGTTGTCACGATGTACGAGTTCGAGCCCGCGCCGGGCGTGAAGATAACGAGGGTCGTATCCCTTGCCGAAGACCTCGCACTCTCGCTTAAGGCCCAGAGCATGCGGGTCTCCCCGATCTCCGGCAAATCAACCATAGGCATCGAGGTCCCCAACAGGCAGCGGGAGATCGTCTCCCTGCGGGAGATCATCTCATCCGACAGCTTCAGGAAAAGCCGCGCGAAACTCACCCTCGCGCTCGGCAAGGATATCTTCGGGACGCCGGTGGTTGCCGATCTCGCGCGGATGCCCCACCTGCTCGTCGCCGGCTCGACCGGGGCGGGCAAGAGCGTGTCTATCAATTCCATGGTTATGAGCATCCTCTACAATGCCTCGCCCGCCGAGGTGAAGATGTTGATGATCGACCCCAAGCTGCTCGAACTCTCGATGTACGAGGACATCCCCCACCTCATCTCGCCGGTCATCACCAACCCCAGGAAGGCGGCCGAGGCCCTCAGGAAGATGGTGATCGAGATGGAGCGGCGGTATCGCCTGCTGGCGGAAAAGGGCGCGAGGAACATCGAGAGCTACAACAACATGGTCGCCGAAGAGACGAGACTGCCCTATGTCGTCGTCTTCATCGACGAACTCGCCGACCTCATGTTCGCCTCCTCAAACGAGGTGGAGGACTCCATCACGCGGCTGGCCCAGATGGCGAGGGCAGCCGGCATACATCTCATCATCGCAACCCAGCGGCCCTCGGTGGACGTGATCACCGGCCTCATCAAGGCGAACTTCCCTGCCCGGATATCCTTTCAGGTCTTCTCGAAGATCGATTCGCGGACGATCCTCGATACCCAGGGCGCTGAACAGCTCCTCGGCAAGGGGGACATGCTCCTGATGCTGCCCGGCTCGAAGATCGTGCGCGTCCACGGCGCGCTCGTGACCGAGGATGAGATAACCGAGGCGACCGCATTCATAAAATCCCAGGGCAGCCCGGATTATTCCGTCTTCGAGGAAATAGCCGCGGCTGAACCGGCTGATGAGACGCCTTCCGAGGAACGCGACGAGATGTACTACAAGGCGGTGGAGTTCGCCGAGTCCGTGGGAGAGGTGTCCATTTCATCCCTCCAGCGGCGTTTCAAGATCGGCTATAACAGGGCGGCCCGGATCATGGAGATCATGGAAGATGACGGCCTCGTCGGCCCGCCCAAGGGCGCGGGCAAGCCGAGGGATTACATCGGGAGGCACAATTGAGAAGACTGCTGATATACATACGCGCCGCATGGCTGCTGGGGTGCCTTTTTGCGGCAACACCGGCTCAGGCGGCGGACAACATGATCGGCGTTGACCGCATCCAGAAGGCATACGAAAACATAACGGACATGCGGGGCACCTTCACCCAGAAAAGCGTCATCAAGGATCTCCGGAAGACAGAGACCTATAAGGGGGAATTCTTCATCAAGCCGCCCCTCAGGATGAAGTGGAGCTACAAGGGCAAAGAGGCGCAGGACCTCATCATCAACAATGACACTGTGCTCATTTACAAGAAGGGCGAGGCCCAGGCCTACAGGGGGAAATTCGACAGGGCGACCTACGGCCAGTCGCCCGTGGCGCTCCTGACCGGCTTCGGCAGCATCAGGGCCGAGTTCGATATCACGGAAAAGGACAACAGCATCGTACTCAGACCGAAAAAGCCGATGGGGGCGGTCACCAACATCAGGATAACGCTGTCGGACGGAGATTTCCCGATCCGCTCCTTTGTGATCAACGATACATACGGAAACGTCATCGAAATAGAACTCAGGGACATCCGTATCAATACCGGACTGAAGGACTCGCTCTTTGATCTCACCCTTCCCAAAGGGGTGAATGTGCTTGAGCAGTAGCGCAGTGATATACGTTCGCACGAGGTGGTAGCATGCCTTTACACTGCATCCCGACAAAAGAGTATCTGGACAGGGAGGATGAACTCGCCTACCTGAGGCGGCTCGCTGATCCTGGAAAAGATACTCTGGCCCTGAATGTTCTCCTTGTGGGGGCCAGGGGAGTGGGAAAAACAGAGCTTCTGAAGCAGCTCTATCAGGGGCTCTTCTGGGATGGGCAGCAGGTCGTTCCGTTTTATTACTCTTTTAAGACGTCCGCCCTGAAGAGCGCCACATTTGCAAAGGATTACTTCACGCGCTTCATCAGACAGTATCTCGCCTTCCTGAGGAAAGAGCCCCTTCTCATCGACACGGCGGGCATGCCCCTTCACCGGCTCATGCCGCTGATTTCGTCCCTCGGCCTCAACTGGATGGCAGAGGGCATCGAAAATTTCAAGGAAAACGCCGATCAGGGAGATATCTACGGACAGATACTTTCCGCTGTATCCGCTCCGGCCAATGCTGCGCAGAGGGGAGGACGGCCGATCCTGGTCATGCTCGATGATTTTACGACAGCAGAAGACCTCCACGAGGCGCATCGCGGCGACGCATCCGGCCTGACAAGCCTCTTCGAAGAATCCATGAAGAGCAGCCTCTGCCCGCATATCATCACCGGCTCCCCCGCCTCCAGGCTGGAGGCGATCTTTTCGGACCCCTCCCTGTACAAGGGGACGGAGCGGCTGCGCGTCTCCCCCCTTCCGGAAGATACTGCGTTCGCCCTTTTCTCATCCCTTCTGGAGAAAATGCAGATCACCTGCAGCCGCGAGGCCGCTCTCGGACTGATGCGGCGGCTGCGGGGGAATCCTCTCTATATCAGGAACATGGCCCGGGCCCTCCGAAAAACAGGGAAAAAAGACCTCGCCGAAAGAGACCTCGCCGAATGCTACAGCAGCGAGGTTTCTGACGGCGATACGGCCTTCTACTGGTCGTCGGTCTTCAATGAATGCGTGCGGGAAAAGGGCTTGAAGAGGCCTGTCCTTAAGCTGCTGGTGCATCGCCTTTCCAGGGGTGAATCAGACGGCAGGGAGCGGCTTGCGCAGATCCTCGGTATGAGGGAGGGAGAGATCGGAAAGGCCCTGGATATCCTCGACGCGTTCGACCACGGCCAGGACAGCGACCCCGTGTTCGCGGATTTCATCCGGTCACGGCACATGAGAGAGGTGGAGGAGAAGTCGGCAGGAGAGATTCGGGAGCGCCTGCTGGAAGGCTACGGGTCATCCCGCGACCCGTCTGTCTTCGAGCTGGTGATCCCCATGGGCGACCAGGCGGAGCTGGTCGCAGCGCGGGCAGTCGATCAGATAGGAAAGAACATTAATCTGGAACCCGACTTCCTGAATTACATTCAGATGGCCCTTGTCGAGTGCTGCATAAACGCGATGGAGCACAGCGGCAGCTATGATAAGAAGATCTACCTGAAGTTCATCACCTCCCCGCAGCGGCTGGAGATCATCATAGAAAGCAGCGGCAGGCCCTTTTCTGCCGAGCTGCTGCAGGAGGTCCCTGTCGAGCGGAAACTTGCAGCCGGCCGGAAGAGAGGCTGGGGATTTTCGCTCATGCGAAAGATCATGGACGAGGTGAGGGTCGAAAGGGTCCATGACAGGACGAGGGTAACACTCATAAAGAACATCAGGAACAACGAGGCGCTCAAGTGAAATCTTCGCCGTTCCAGGTAACGTCCCGACTGGTAAGAGATGTGGCGATCGTGTATCCGCAGGGGTATCTGAACAACCTTGCAGGGGAAAGCCTGGTCAGCGAGTGCAGCAGGTATGCCCGCGCCGGAATAAAGAAGGTCATCGTGAATTTCAGACAGACGGACCTTATCAATTCCATCGGCATTTCCCTGCT
The DNA here is from genome assembly GCA_021825805.1 of Nitrospirota bacterium. Lineage (GTDB taxonomy): Bacteria > Nitrospirota > Thermodesulfovibrionia > Thermodesulfovibrionales > UBA6898 > JAKAGF01. The sequence goes on along the minus strand of JAKAGF010000147.1, from coordinate 190 downwards.
CCTGCATGTTATGGAGGAGTTGCAGGCGGTGGAGGGAACACTCTGTTTTACGGACATGAGCAAGGTCCAGGCGGACATCTTCGAGATGCTCGGGCTTTCGAAATACTTCCTCTTTTTCCAGGATGAAGACCGGGCCCTGCAATTCCTGAATGTCCGGGAGGAATAGGCGATGGAGCTCGGAAAGGCGCTT
>JAKAGF010000146.1 GCA_021825805.1 Nitrospirota bacterium | reverse complement strand
CATACGAAGCGCTTAAAGAGTCGGCAAAATAGATACACGATTCAGGGGAGGTACAGCTACACATGTTCAATCCTTTCAAATGGCTGAAGGAAGGCATGCCCTTAAAGGGCAAGGTCATTATCGCGGTCCTGCTGCTTGCCATGTTCATCGGCGGCGGCGTAGTCGCCTTCAAGTTCTACGATTTCACCCAGAATAACCCGAAGTTCTGCGTCAGCTGTCACCTCATGCAGCCTGCCTTTGACGCATGGGCGGCAAGCGAGCATAAGGGCCTCAACTGCCACGACTGCCATCATCTTTCGATACCCGAGCAGAACAAGCTGCTGGTCAGTTTTGTCATGCACCGGCCGAGCAAGGTCCCGGAGAGGCATGGCAAGGTCATCGTCAACTACCAGATCTGCATCACTTGTCACTGGGAGAAGAATGAGAAATTCCCCAAGGCAAAACTGATCAACCAGTCCAGGATGCATGCAAAGCACGTCTTCATCGAGCAGATCGAATGCGTGAAGTGCCACGGGTATATAACGCACAAGTTCACGGCTGAAGAGCGCTTCTGCATAAAATGCCACCAGGGCAGGGAGGTGCATGGAACCGGCATGGAGGAGCTCGCGTGCCTCAACTGCCACACGGACCGGACCAAGGACCTGAAGCCAGGCCGGAAGAAATGCCTTTACTGCCACGGCAACGATCAGGTGAGGAAGGAACTCCTCACGGACGCGACACTGGACGTGACTCACTACCAGCCGGCTGAGAAGACCGTAAGGAAGGCCATCAAGATCGTTGTGCCGGACAAGGCGCCAATGCAGTTCGACTGCTATACCTGTCACAAGCCGCATAAGTCCGCCCGACCCGACTGGGGCAACTGCCTCTCCTGCCACGAGAACATCCTCAGGGTGGGCAAGCATGCCAGCCACGTGCAGGTGATGGGCATGAAATGCAAACAGTGCCACAAGCCGCATATCTGGAAGGTGAGTCCTGAACAGGCGAAAAAGGACTGCGTCTCGTGCCATGAGTACAAAGACCCCAAACTCTTCATCGGAGGGTAGACGGCGATAGACAGCACACACAAATAATAAGACAGCCTGATATAAGAGTCTCATCACGGGACCGGAAAAAATAAAAAATAATAGAAATTCCGGCCCCGCGCCAAATCCGATATAATTAGGGGAGGTACTAATTAATGAGGTGGGATACATGAACAATCACGTCTTACGTCCGCTTCTGGTCGTCATTCTACTTGTCGTCCTGGTCCTTATCGTCAGGGCCTTCTATGTGCCCAAGAGTTTCGGCGTCCACCAGCGCGGCTATATGTACGGCTGGTACCGGGATGCCAATGTCGAGGACTGGAAAAAATTCAAGGTCAAGTATCAGGGGACCGATTACTGCAAAGACTGCCATGCGAAAAATCATGAAACCATCATGATGACCCCTCATGCCATAATCCCCTGCGAAGACTGCCATGGCCCGGCAGTGGATCATCCTTCTGACCCGGCCAAACTTACCATCGACAAGTCACGTGAACTCTGTCTCCGGTGTCACTATCCCCTGGCCTATCCGACCAGCGGCAGGGCGAACATAAGGGGCGTTGACCCTGAAAAGCATAACCCGGGCATGGAATGCAGCCTCTGCCATAACCCCCATAAGCCGGGCCTGGAGGGACTGAAATGATTTCAAGGAGAGACTTCATCAAAAAGACGGTCATCGGCGTTGCAGGGGCGAGCATACCCGTTGCTGCCCTGGAATTGCTCACCCCCCGCAGGCTGCGCGCGGAAAAGGAGGACAAGTCCAGGGTCAGGTGGGTCTTCCTTGTTGACACGTACAAGTGCGTAGGCTGCGGCATGTGCGTCAAGGCCTGCAAGCTCGAAAACGAAATCCCCTACGACGCCAACGTCACGCGGACCTGGGTGGAGCGGTATGTCACGACAAAGGACGGCAAGGTCCATGCGGACACGCCCAAGGGCGCGCGGGACGGCTTTATCACAAGCAAGATAGATCTCGGGACCGACGGCTCCCTTGACATAAGAAAGGAAGACATCGACAAGGCGTTCTTCGTCCCGAAGCTCTGCAACCAGTGCGAAAACCCGCCCTGCGTGCAGGTCTGCCCTGTGGGGGCCACCTATCAGGCCCCTGATGGAGTGGTCCTCGTGGACCGCTCGTGGTGCATCGGCTGCGGCTACTGCATCATGGGATGCCCCTACGGCGTGCGTTTCTTTCACCCGGTCTATCACACCGCTGAGAAGTGCAACTTCTGCTACCACCGGATAAACAAGGGCCTGCAGACGGCCTGCGTGCAGGCATGTCCCTTCGGCGCGCGCCGGATCGGCAACATCAAGGACCCCAGGGACCCTGTAGCAAAGATCATCACAACGGAGCGGGTCGCCATATTGAAAGAAGAATACGGGACAAAGCCGCAGGTCTATTACATAGGTCTTGACAAGGAGGTGAAGTAGCATGGTGCATGGTGAACTCTGGACCGCAAAGGAACTCTTCGTTTACCCCAACGAATACATATACTGGTCAGTGCAGATCGTCATGTATCCCTTCATGACCGGCCTGGTTGCGGGCGCCTTTGTGTTGTCGTCTCTCTACCATGTCTTCGGCATCAAGCAGCTGAAAGACATGGCGCGTTTCGCTCTCGTCTTCTCCTTTGCCCTGCTCTTTGCGGCGCCCATGCCGATAGTCCTCCATCTGCAGCATCCCTTTCGGGGCATCAACGTTTTCATGACGCCTCATTTCACGTCCGCAATCGCAGCCTTCGGTATCGTCTTTTCCGCCTACGGCGCCATCGTCGCCTCTGAGCTGTGGTTTCTCTACCGGAAGCATTTCGTGGACATCGCCCTGCCCCTCAAGGAAAAGCAGGACAAGACCCTTTTTGAGTGGTTCAGGTTTATCATTTTCTGCACCCTGACCCTGGGAGTGTACGATGTCAGCGAGCAGTCGCTGAAGCGCGACGAGAAGGCGATCAGGGTCCTTGCGGCGGTCGGCATCCCGGTGGCGTGTTTTCTCCACGGATACGCCGGATTCATCTTCGGCTCGGTCAAGGCGAACGCCCTCTGGATGACCCCGCTCATGCCGGTCATCTTCATCATGTCGGCCATCGTCTCAGGCATAGCCCTCTGCATGCTCACCTACATCATCACCATGGAGATACGGAAATTCCTGGCATCGAGGAAGAAGACCCCTTACCAGATGTACCAGTCGCGGGAGGAGCTCAAGAGCGCCGAGATCAATGTCATCAAGATGACCGCAAGGTACCTCCTCTTCTTCCTGATCTTTGCCATCAGTCTTGAACTTCTCGACCTCATCTTCAGGGGATATACCGCGGTCAAGTCCTGGGACGTGCTCAGGTCGGTCATTTACGGGAGAGACTTCACCGATATCTTCATACTGCAGTATCTGGTGGGCAACCTCATCCCCTTCATCCTCTTCCTGCTCCCCGGTCTCACCATCAGGAGGGCGCTGCTCGGCGTTGTCCTCGTGATATTCGGCGTGTTCATGATGAGGTGGAATGTCGTCATCGGCGGCCAGGCATTCTCGCTCACCTTCGCGGGATACATGCATTATCATCTGCCGATCATCCCCCACGACTGGGAGACCTTCAAAGAGGGTCTCGGCGGCGCCCTTGCGATCTTCATCATGCCCTTTGCGCTCTTCTGGGTCCTGATAAAGATATTCCCTGTTTTTTCCTTCAAAGAATCTCACTAAAGACTCCACCCCGCAGGGTTCCTGTCCTGCGGGGTGTCATACCCGCGCGCTTCGTTGCCGGCATCACCGGGACGCAAAAGATACCCTCAGGACATGGTATGATGATACAGGGACATGAAACTGACCATGGAATTTCTCGAAAGGGAGTATCGGACTTTGATTAAGACGGTGTCTCGTGTCGGGTAGTCTCTTTTCGAAGGAGTCCATCCGCGCCTGGTCCGTGGGACTCAATCTCGTCGTCTCGACCTTTGTCGGCCTTGCCATAGGATACGGTCTTGACCGCCTCTTCTCCACCAATCCGTGGCTGACGATAATCTTCCTGATCCTCGGCATCATCTCGGGGTTCAGGGACCTCTATCGCTTTGCGCAGCGTCAAAACAATGGATCAGATTCTTCTGACAAGGATAAGTAAGAAATCGGCCGTCGTGCTGGCGGTCATAGCCGCGGCCGCGGCCCTCGTGGACTGGAGGACGCTTCCGGCAGGCATCATCATCGGAGGAGCGCTCGGTCTGGCCAATATCAAGGGGCTCGCCTGGGGAGTGAGGGGACTGCTGGGGACAGGGCATGCTTCAGGCAAAATGCTCTTTTTCAGCCAGTTCAGGCTCCTGATGCTCTTCCTGATCCTGGCGGCGCTTTTCTATCTCAGGATAGTCACCGTCTTCGGGGTGCTCATCGGCTTTACGGTGGTATTCATCTTCACCCTGATCGAGGGTCTCCTGCTCTCAAAAAACCCTCCTGGAGATGATGCCTAAGTGATAACTGCTGGAACATCGTGGACAAACAGGTCCTTCTAACCCTGTTTACGTAAGGCAGCCGTCAACGACGATGCGGGAAGAAAGGCCCCCCCCTGCTGTTCACAGCATTTCTTGAATTTTCTGCCGCTGCCGCAGGGACACGGATCATTGCGCCCGGTCTTCGGCGCCGTTCGGATGACCTGTTTTGCCGGGACCGCCTCGCCGCTGACAAAGTACCATGTCCCGGCCTGCTTCCGGAAGGCGGACACTTCGTGATGGTCCCTCCTGATGCCCTTCTCCGTGTAGGATGCGGCGAATTCGACTGTTCCCTCTGTGTCTTCAGGACCGCCGCCGGAAGTCCCCAGTATCTCCAGTTTATGCCAGTCCGCGTTCTCCGCCCAGGCACGGGTGGCCTTCTCGTCAAAATCAGCCCTATGGTCAGGATGAAGAGATGTGAAGAGATACCCGACCTCCCCCCTGACGTATGCGCTGTAACGCGATCTCATCAACTGCTCCGCCGTCACCGCCTGCCGCTCGCCCTTCAGCAGCGGCAGGCAGCATGCCTCAAAGTCCAGCTCTGATCCGCAGGGACACGTCTCCATTATCGACTCCTCTCGGAAAATCCTTGTCTCACAAACTCTTACGGTGCCTCGGCACATCGGCTGCCCGGTGAATTAACCGCTCCAGGCTCCAGGACTTCAGCCCCTCCGCATGTTCATATCGACTCAGGTAGTTCACCAGGACATCCCTCAACTCCTCCCGGTGAGAAGGGTCTTCATCGGTCCCCTCGATCGTTACCTGCTCCACCGAAGTTCTTGCGACGCCGGCCATGACCGGCGTCTGTTTCGGAATCACCTTCAGGGAAACGCGCCTGCCGTCGGCATCGAAAACCCTGCATGTGCTGTCGCTCACCGAATCAGGGTCAAGCGGCATCCCCTGATCGTCAGAGGCTGAGATGATCAGCACGTCATGCCATATATGATCCTCAACTATCAGAGGAAATTTTATCCTGCCCATTGTCATTATTTTCTCCACAGAAATCCTGCCGGTCACGCGCGAACTGCCGAAGGCTTCACGGACGAGGCCGGTCATGGAGCCTCATCCTGTTCCGTTCAGTATACCACATGAGCGTCTGTCAGACAGCGTCCGGACGTCGCCCGCTGAAAGAAAGAGATGGAAATGGTTCAGGCCTTCTTTCCGAAGAGGTCCCGTTTTGTCCAGAGCCAGAATAGGCTCCTCACGCTCTTGAAGGCCATGGCAAAATCATGCAGGGTGCGCAGTTCGAGTATCCTTTTGAGGATAAATGAAGGCCGCGAATAAAAGCGCCTGAAGGCGATCTGGCGGAGTTCAAGTATCTCCTCCCGCGTCATGCTGTGCGGTATGAAGGCAGCGCCCTGATACGTGTAATCCGACAGGTCTTCGGAGATGGTCCCGTACGTGTCGAGATTATCGTAGAGGTGAGTGCCCGGAAAAGGCGTGATGGCATGGAAGTTGGCTATATCCGGATTCAGGTCAAGGGCGAACTCAATGGTCCGAAGCCCCTCTTCGTAAGTCTCTCCGGGGATGCCGAACATGAAGGGCGTGCTTACGCGGAGGCCCGCCTCCTGGGCTGCGCGGACTGCCGCGCGTATCTGCTCCAGGGTCGTCCCCTTCCGGATTGCATTGAGGTTCTTCTGGACGCCGCTCTCGGCGCCAAAGAGGATGGCCCAGCAGCCCGCCTCCCTGAAGGCCTCAAGCAGAGGCTTGTCCACCTGGTTGACGCAGGCGGAGGCGAACCACGTGAAATCCAGGCGCCGGGCCTTGATCCGGCGCGCCAGCTCCATCGCGCGGTCATAATCAGCAGCAAGGGTATCGTCGATGAACTTGATCTCGCGGTACCCCTGCGCAAGGCAGTCCTCGATTTCCCGCAGGACATTTTCAACGCCGCGGTACCGGATGCCGCTCTTGCGGTCCTTATCGATCTGGAAACAATAGATGCACCTGCGGTTGCAGCCCCTCGATGTCATGAGCACAGCCACCGGCTTCCTGCGGTACGTCGCGGGAGGCGGGATATAGCGCATGGCGTCGCCAAGCAGATGCCGCGCTGGAAAAGGCAGAGAGTCAAGATCCGTGATGAGCGGTCTGGGAGGGGTTTTTACGATCTTCCCGTCCTCCCGGTACACAATCCCCTGCACTCCGGAGAGATTTCCGCCGCCCTCTATCCGTTCCGCAAGCTCCCTGCAGGTGAATTCGCCCTCGCCGGTGACCACTGCGTCAAAAAGCTCTCCAGCATCTTCAAGACACTTTTCCTGGACAGCGATGGGGTAGGGACCTCCGGCGCAGATGAAGACGTCGCGGCCCAGCACCCTTCTGAACTCCGAAGCGGTCTTCTTGGCCTTCTGCCAGCCAAAGGTCGTTGAGTAGACGCCGACAAATGCCGGCCGGAACTTCAACACCTCTTCAAGCACCGTCTCATGAGACAGGAATGCTCCGTTGATGAACCGGACATCGTGACCAGCCTGCTGCAGGACAGCGGCCACGTAAAGCGTTCCCA
>JAKAGF010000145.1 GCA_021825805.1 Nitrospirota bacterium | reverse complement strand
TTTCTCTCGCAATCTGGGCCGGCAAGTTCCTTGCCTTCAGCAACAGGAATGGATCGGCTCAGGTCCCGTAAATTCGGGATATACGCAGCAGGGGCAAGACGGTCAATGAGCCCTGGGCAGGGCTATGCTACCGGCGGTCTTTCTCCTGGTAGAGCGGTCCCTCATACGCCCCTCCCTCCACCTTGCTCTTCCGGTACTCGTGGTAGGCGTCCCTCATGGCCGCATAAGGCTCGACTGACGCCTCCTTGAAATCCTCGTAATCACCGATCCGCAGGGAGGTGTCGTTGACCCGCTCGTAAGACCTCACCGCCAGACCGTCCCATATGAAAGGCGTGATATAGCTCTCCGGGGTCACGAAATAATCCCCTGCCAGGCCTACGCTGTCCCGGAATGACGAAGGCCCCAAAACAGGCCAGATGATGTAGAACCCGCTGGGGATGCCGTACTTACCGAGGGTCTGACCCAGGTCCTTGTCGCCGGTCCCTATCTCGGGGTTGGGCTTGACGATCTCGAACATGCCGCCTATACCGCCGGTACTGTTCACCACGAACCTGCCGAGTTCCGCGATCGCTGCATGGAATTTCAACTGGAGGATGGAATTTGCAAACCGCACGGGCATCGCGATATTGCTGACCGCGTTACGTACCCTGATGCGTCCCCATTCAGGCACGAAGAAGTTGTAGCCGTTGGCAACCGGCTTCATCACCCAGAAATAGAGCCTGTCGTTGAAGGTGAACATAACGCGATTCCAGGGCTCGAGCGGATCCGGGATAGGCTTGACCTCGGCCTCCTCAGGCTCTGCGGGGACCTCGGAACCGGACTGACCCGCATCCGCGCGCATTGCAGCCTGTCCGGGATCGTCCTCCACGGCCGGGGATACGCGAGGCAGCGAAAAAAGGAAAACAGCGATGACGAAGATGATGATCGGTTGTCGCATCAGTATTTAAGCGCCTCCTCTATGCCTCTCTTAATCCTTTCCACGGTAGGCATGTAATAGTCTTCAAGCTTCGGCAGCGGAAGGACGGCATCATAGGCGGTGACCCGCGTGACAGGTCCTTTCAGATACAGCATCGCCTCTTCGGCGATGGATGCGGATATCTCCGCGCCCAGGCCGCAGGTCTTGGCCGCCTCATGGACGATGACGACCCTGCCGGTCTTCTTCACTGAGGAATAGATCATCTCCTCGTCAAAGGGATTGAGGGTCATAAGGTCAATGACGTCGGCGCTCATGCCTTCCGTCGCCTGAAGGCAGCGGTGGAGCATGGCGCCCCAGCTTATCACGGTTACGTCTTTCCCCTCCCGCGCCATCCGGGCCTTGCCGAGCGGGATGGTATATTCTCCCTCCGGCACCTCCTCCTTTATGAGGCGGTAAAGCCTCGCTGATTCCAGAAAGATGACAGGGTCAGGGTCCCTGATGGCGGAGATGAGGAGCCCCTTCGCCGTATAGGGCGTTGACGGGAGCGCCACTTTGATCCCCGGCATGTGGCAGAAAAGGGCCTCGGTGCTCTCAGAATGATGCTCCGGCGCCTTGATGCCCGCGCCGTAGGGCGTTCGCACCACCAGGGGACAGGTATACCGTCCTCTCGACCGGGAACGAAGACGGGCCGCATGAGAAGATATCTGGTCAAGAGCAGGATAGATGAATCCCATGAACTGCACCTCGGCGATCGGCTTAAGCCCGCGCGCAGCCATGCCGATTGAAACGCCCACAATGCCGGATTCCGCAAGGGGGGTATCGATGACCCGCTCCTGTCCGAAGATGTCCAGCAGTCCCTCGGTCACCCGGAAGACGCCTCCGTCCCTGCCGACGTCTTCTCCCAGGATGACGACGTCCTTGTCCCGCTGCATCTCCTCCCTTAGCGCCAGGTTTATCGCCTGCACCATATTCAGCTTTGCCATATCAGAAATCCCTCATTTGTTTGGTCTGTCTCGGCGTCAACGACGCATAGGTGTAGGCGAGCATGTCCGAGGGCTCGGCATGAACGGCTGATTCCGCCGTTTTCTCCGCTTCATCCACCTTCTGTTTCGCCTTTTCGTCAACCTCTTTCTGAAAGGCCTCGGTCCAGATACCCTTCATTTCAAGAAAGAGACGGAACCTCAGGAGAGGGTCTCTGGCCTCCCATGCGGCAACCTGCTCCTTCGTCCTATAGCGGGATGCGTCGTCCGCGGTGGTGTGATCAGCCATCCGGTAGGTGAAACATTCGATCAGGGTCGGTCCTTCTCCGCGCCGGGCCTTTTCAACAGCCGCCTTCGCCGCCTTATAGACCGCAAGGATATCATTGCCGTCAACCTGGATCCCTTCAAAACCATAGGCCCAGGCCTTCTGGGCAAGGGTCCTGGAGGCGGTCTGCCGCTCCCTCGGCACGGATATGGCCCACTGGTTGTTCTGGCAGACGAATACCACCGGGAGCCTGAAGGTTCCGGCGAAGTTCATCCCCTCGTGGAAATCGCCCTCCGAGGTGCCGCCGTCGCCGAAATAGACCATCGAAACCGTCTTCTCATCCCTGTATTTCGCCGCCATTGCGGAACCCACGGCGTGAAGCACATGGGTCCCCACGGGGATGGAGATGGTGAAGATATTGAGATGGTCAGGGACCTTGATCCCGCGTTCATCCCCGCCCCAGTACTGCAGGATCATATGAAGGGGATATCCGCGGGCCACCAGGACGCCGTTCTCCCTGAACGAAGGAAATATCCAGTCGGTCTTGTCCAGGGCGTATGCGGTGCCTATCTGCGAGGCCTCCTGCCCGAGGATGGGGGCATAGGTCCCGATGCGGCCCTCGCGCTGGAGGTTGAGGGCGCGGTGATCAAAGGTCCGGGCAAGGATGAATATTTCGTAGAGTTCCCTGAGTTGGTCATCAGTCAGGGCGGGCATCAGCGAGAGGTCGGCCTCTCCCTTCTCATTCAGGATGTCGAGCCTTGTGACGCTGCATGATTCTATGATCTTTTCCGGCATATGCGTTCCTTGCTTCATCAGTGTAGTAGACTGCCTGCGGCAAGACACCCACGGCGATCTCGCTCAAATCATATCACATAAATAATCCGGCTGCCACAGCGGTCATTCTCAGGCATCATAATCCACCTGTTTCTCTTGACAAATCCTCCATTTCCCTATTATATTTAGAAGTTTTGTTGCGTATTCTCCGGTCGTGCCAGCTATGTCCGGCGGTCCTGCACAAAAACGAGGGAACCTGTACAGGGCATTTGCGTGCGCGCAAATGCCCTGCGCCGGCGACCGGATAGGAAGAACACATACACTTTACGAAAGGAGGTAGGTATCATGGCCGAGAAAGTCAAGTCCAAGACCGACGTCTCAGCGCGCGCTGACGCAAAAAGCAGGTCACAGCTCTGCAAGCTCTGCGGGAACAAGATAGAGGTCATCCTCTCAGTTTCATCCTCCGGCAAAAAGAGGATGCGCCGCCTCTGCTGCGAGCACTGATCCTCCGACTCTCTGCGGCAGCGCCGAGACCGCTGCCGCAGAGAGTCGGACCCGTCGATACTACTGCGTTCCGTCCGTCACTGTCCTCCTGGGTCTTCTTCGGGATCGTCCGCTTCTCCGCACTTTGCCGAAAGAAAATGAGGAGGATGGAGGGCCGTCACCGGGCAGGCTAAACGATTTCGGAAGACAACGTCTCAGCAGCCACGTTTTCCATGGATATGCCGAACTCCCTGTTGACATGGTCCATGAAACGCTGCGCCTTCTCCGCAGCCTGTTCAATTTTTTGCAGATACCCGTCGTTCCCCTGATACCGCAGCTGAATGGACGCGACGCGCGCATGAAGGGTGGTCGGCCGGTCAAACTCCACGAGGCTGTCGATTACGGGGATGAGCCGCTCCTCGAAGGTCCTGGGAATGAAATCCTGGTCAGGAAGACCATGGCGGACAGCCTCCTCCCTCTCAAGACCGCATAGGATGTGGGAGGCGCAAACAAAGGCCTCACGATGATGTCCGAGATTGGTCAGAAGCCAGTAACCCTCGACCCCGTGCATAATCGGATCGTGGGTCTTGTACCGGCCGATATCGTGGAGAAGGGCGGCAGTCCTGACAAAATCAGCGTCAATGTCGTAGCCGGACGAAAAGATCGCGGCATACCTTTCCGCAAGCAGGGACACCGCTTTACAATGGAGGATCCATGCGGCGTCTCTGCCGTACTGGTTGACCAGCAACAACGCGTCACCGTACTTCAGGGAAGATTTTCCGGATAGAGCCGGATCGCGCCGGACGGCCATGGAAGATTATAACACAGGCGCCCCCCTTATTTTCCTATGAGTATTTATCCTGGAGAGCCCTTCGTATGATACCCTTGATGTCATCATGTATTATAGGCTTCACTATGTAGTCATAGGCCCCTGCCTTTATTGCCATGACCGCTGAATCTATGGACGCATAGGCTGTTATGATGATTATGGCGAGCCGGGGATCACTCTCCATGCACTTCTTTAGAAGTTCCAGACCGTCCATGCCGGGGAGAATGATATCCGAAACAATTATGTCGTAGACATTGTGTTGTATTGTGGCAAGGGCCGACTCGGAGCTGCCGACGCAGTCAACCTCATGACCCTCCCGCACAAAAACCCGCTTCAGCGATTCCCTGAGGGTTTCCTCGTCTTCGACGATAAGTATCCTGCCGGTTACCGCTTTCATTAATTACCTCCATTGATCCTATTGTCCCTGCATCGCCCGGCCCACCCAAAAAACTCCCCTCCCCTTTGAGGGAGGGGACAAGGCGGGGAGAATTCTGTTTCTGAATTAGCAATAGTCATGCCATGCGCAAACCGCTCTCCTCGGGGGGCCGGCCGCCACGCGGCCCGGGTATGTTGTTTGTTAATTATCCATGGTGATTATTTTTTATATAGCAGCGCCGGTTTCCTCGGGAAAGCCGTGCGGAAAATATTTGTGAAAAGCGCTCGCCGGACGGCATAATAACACGATGCGGATATCCGAAGCCCGTCCCCTGCTGCAGGGGTATGCCTATGTTTTTCTTGCCGCTGCGCTGTGGGCCTTGTCCGGCGCGGTCTCGAAGTACCTCTTCTTCGGCGGTGTCGCGCCCCTGCAGCTGGTCCAGTTGAGAACCACCATAGCCTGCTCCTCGCTGCTGCTGTGGTTAGTTGTCGGCAGACGCCGTATCCTCGCCGTAGAGCGGAAGGACCTGCCCTACTTCCTGCTGCTGGGTCTCATCCTCGCATTCGCGCAGTTCACCTATCTGTTTGCCATCAGCAGGATTCATGTGGCAGCGGCCATACTCCTTCAGTACCAGTCCCCTGTCATCATAGCGACTTACGGCTTCCTCTTCGGCGGAAGGAGTCTCTCCTCCAATACCCTCATCGCCATTTTCGGCGCTGTCGGCGGGTGCTATCTGATGGTGGGGGCGTACAATGTCGACTTGATAGCCATGAACAGGGCCGGGATCGTGTCAGGCCTTGCCTCTGCCGCCGGATTCGCCTGGTATACGATGAAGAGCGAATGCGGCATGCGGTCCTATGGTCCATGGACAGTGCTTTTTTATGCGCTTTTTTTTGCCGCCCTCGCCTGTAATATCGTCCTCCCTCCCCTTGCCGCCTTTGCCGGCGGCTACACCATCCGGCTGTGGTGTGGAATCGCATTCATCGGGATCATCGGCACTATCTTTCCCTTCGGGTTTTACAACAAGGGCATCAGAATAATCCGCTCCACCCGGGCCAGCATAACAGCCACCATAGAGCCGGTCTTTGCCGGGGTGGCCGCCTATTTCCTCGTCGGAGAGGCGATGGGACCCATGCAGATGGCCGGCGCAATGCTGGTGATATCCTCTATCCTCCTGCTCCAGATCAGACAGGACCCGGCCTGAGCCTGCTGCGGCATGTACCTGTCGCGCAAACTGGCAATCCTCCGATAATGTGCTATCCTTTGCTTATGACGCCGGCCCGGCATCCGCCGCGCCGGACCCTCTGCACGAAAAGGAGATGATCCATGGAAAACAAAAACAGGATAAGGATTCTCGGCTTTGCCGGAAGCCTTCGCAAGGCGTCGTATAACAAAGCGCTTCTCCGCGCATCGGTGGAACTGACTCCGGCTGACGCGGAGCTCGAGACCTTCGACCTGGACGGTATCCCGCCCTTTAACCAGGACCTGGAGGGCCAGCCGCCTGACAAGGTGAAGGAGTTCAAGGCAAGGATACGCTCTGCCGACGCCATTCTCATCGCAACTCCTGAGTACAATTATTCAATACCAGGGGTCCTTAAAAACGCCCTTGACTGGGCTTCACGCCCTTATGGCGACAACGCCTTTGACGGGAAACCGGTTGCAGTCATGGGCGCATCCGTGGGCATGCTCGGCTCCGCAAGGGCACAGTACCATCTGCGGCAGTGCTTCATCTTCCTGAACATGTATGCGGTGAACCAGCCTGAGGTGATGGTGCCTTTTGCCGCGGACAAGGTCGACCCGACAGGGCGCTTGACAGACGAAACGGCTAAAAAAAGAATTCAGGAACTACTGGAGAGCCTGGTGACCTGGACCCGCAAAATAAAGGGATAGCAACGACCAAAAAAGGGAATAGAGGCATTGGTGTTCTTTTCGTGTCTTGTTTGGACTACGCATAGGATAGGGATGATATGAAAAAGGAAATCATATTTGTTCTGATGCTGTTATTCTTTTCCGCCTCTCAGGTCTTTGGCCAGGGCAAGGTCTATTCGAACAAGGACCTGCGGCAGTATGAGAACGGACCCTCGCCTTCCAGCCTGAACATCACCTCCAGCCCGATTTCAATCGACTTCCTCGATGCAAACCTGTATCAGGTCCTTCGCATGATCGCTGAGGTTGCGAAGAGCAAGGACCAGATCGAAATCTTTGTGTCGCCTGATATCGCGGGCAAGATCACGATAAAGAAGGACAATATCCCCTGGAACGAGGTCCTGAGAATAATAGCTGCGCAACATGATCTTACGGTCGCTGTTCTCGGAAAACACACCATCCTCGTTTACAGGAAAAACAAG